>JANXZP010000232.1 GCA_025355485.1 Pseudomonadota bacterium | reverse complement strand
TCGGGGCTTACGCCTTAAGCGGCGAGAGCGTAGTTGTCGTCGTTGGCAACTAGAGTTTGCCGCTGGATTAACGAGGAAAGCTGCCCCCTCGGCATGCACCAAGCGATTTCGCTACCCCCGTCGAAGCCTGGACACCCCCGGATTCGAAACAGGATTGCAACATCGTCTGACGGGGTCAGTGTAGGGGCGCGGGTGGGTTGCCACAAGGGCGCGATGCGCTGTGCGGCTGGATGCGTTCATGCGCGGTCTTCACGATTTCTTACGATGCGGGAAAGTACGCTTCATTTCGAACCCACAAGGAGAACGACATGATTCGCAAGGCAATCGCGAACTGGCAAGGCTCTGGCAAGGACGGCAAGGGACACCTGGCCACGCAATCGGGCGCGCTCGATGCGCCGTTCGGTTTCCTGTCGCGCTTCGAGAGCGGCGCCGGCAGCAATCCCGAGGAACTGCTCGCCGCCGCGCATGCAGGCTGCTTCACGATGTCGGTGGCATTCGCGCTGGAACGCGCTGGCCATCCCGCCGAGGAACTCGACTGCGAGTGCGCGGTGTCGGTGATCAAGGACGACAGCGGCTTCACCATCAACCGCAGCGCACTCGTCCTGAAGGCGAAAGTACCTGGCATTACTAAAGAGATGTTCGAGCCGCTCGTGCAGGGCGCGAAGGCTGGTTGCCCGGTGTCGAAGTTGTTCAATACCGACATCGTGATGGAGTGGACGCTGGAGTAAATTGCTACGCAAGCTGAGTGGAGTCGTCGCGTGCGCCGCAAGCGATGACCTTGCGGATATCAGTGATACCCCTCGCCCACTTTCCCGCGGAACACCCAGTACACGAACACGGTGTAGCCGATGATGATCGGCAGCAGGATCAGCGTACCGATCAGTAGGAACTGTTGCGATGCGGGTGCTGAGGCGGCTTGCTGGATCGTCATGCCGATATTTGTTGCCGCATTCCCGCCATCCATGGCGGCCATGGCAGGCGGCACGAGATACGGCACGTTCGAAATCAGCAGGCCGATGTAGGCGAGCAGGAACAGGCCGATCGCCGACAGGAACGGCTGCGCCGCGCGTTCCTTGTGCAGGCCGCGCCAGCACAGCCATGCGACGATCAGCGTCGCGAGCGGCACCTGCGACAGCCAATAGAAATTCGGCACGCTGAACCAGCGATCCGCGATGCGCGGCAGCATCAACGGCGTCCAGATGCTGACGATCGCGATGCAGGCGAGCATCGCCAACAGCGCGGGTTTGGCGATTCTGCGCGCGCGTGCTTGCAGGTCGTGTTCGGTCTTCATCACCAACCAGCACGCGCCGAGTAAGGTGTAACCGACGACGACCGACAATCCGCAGAACAACGCGAACGGCGTGCACCAGTCGAAACTGCCGCCAGCGAAACTTCCGTTGACCACGTGGATGCCTTGCAGCAATCCGCCAAGCACGACGCCCTGGCAAAACGCGGCGAGCGTCGATCCAATACTGAAGGCGAAATCCCAGACGCGATGTCTGGGCTTGGCGATCCAGCGAAACTCGAACGACACGCCACGCAGGACCAACGCAAGGATCATCACGATGATCGGCAGGTACATCGCCGGCATGATGATCGCGTAGGCGCGCGGGAACGCGACCATCAGGCCGCCGCCGCCGAGCACGAGCCAGGTGCCGTTGCCGTCCCAGAACGGCGCGATCGAATTCATCATCCTGTCGCGGTCGGCTTCGGCCTTGAATAGCGGAAACAGCGCGCCGACGCCGAGGTCAAAACCGTCGAGCAGCACGTACATTGCGACCGCCAGCGCGAGGATCGCAGCCCAGATCAGCGGCAGCATCGCGGCGTTCTCGCCATACAACGCGTTCATCGGGAATCAGCGCTCATATCACCTGTTCTCCATCGGCAGCTTCGCGCGTCGCACTGCCAGCCGCAGCGAGCGTGCTGTTCGGCGTAGCGCCATCCGAATGCGCGACGGCTGCGCCCTGCGGGCCATGCCGGAGCAATTTGCGGATGTAATAGACGCCGATCGAAAACACCACCACATACACCACGATGATCAGCGCGAACGATGTCGCAACGGTCGCGGCGGGTACCGGCGAGATCGCATCGGCGGTGCGCAACACACCGGTCGCGATCCACGGCTGTCGGCCGGTTTCGGTCACAATCCAGCCCGAGAGGATCGCGATGAATCCCAACGGCCACATGTAACCGATCGGTCGCAGGAACCAGCGCGCGTCGAACAGCTTTCCGCGCATCCACAAAATCGCGCCGACGAAGCCGATCCCGATCAGCAGCATGCCGATACCAACCATGATCCGAAACCCGAAGAACACGGACAGCAGCGGCGGACGATCGCTCGCAGGCACATCTTTCAAGCCCGCGATCTTTCCGTCCCATGTGTGCGTAAGGATCAGACTGCCGACATGCGGCAATGCGACTTCGTAATCGTTGCGCTCGGTTTCCGCATTGGGGATCGCGAACAGCACCAGATCGACCGGCCCCTTCCCGTCCCAGTGCGCTTCCATCGCGGCAATCTTCACCGGCTGGTGATGCAGCGTGTTCAAACCATGCTGATCACCAACGAACAATTGCAACGGCGCGAGCGCGATCACCATGCCGAGGCCCATGCGGATCATCGTGCGCGCTTCATCCTCGAATCGTTCTGCCATCAAGTAGCGCGCGCCGACCGCAAGCACGACGACCGACGTGCTCAGGTACGCCGCGATCAACATGTGCGTGAGGCGATAAGGGAAGCTCGGGTTGAAGATGATCCGCCACCAGTCCAGCGGGAACGCGATGCCGTCGCGCATCTCGAACCCCACGGGCGTCTGCATCCAGCTGTTCGCCGAGATGATCCAGAACGCGGAGATCGCGGTGCCGATCGCGACCATGCACGCCGACAGCACATGCGCCCATTGCGGCACGCGATTGCGTCCGAACAACAGGATGCCGAGGAAGGTCGATTCGAGGAAGAACGCGGTCAGCACTTCGTAGCCGAGCATCGGCCCGATCACGTTGCCGATCACGATGCCCAGGCGCGCCCAGTTGGTGCCGAACTGGTACGACAGCATCAGCCCCGACACCACGCCCATCGCGAACGAAACCGCGAATATCTTCAGCCAGAATTTCGACAGCTTGAGGTAAAGATCGCGCCCGGTGCGCCAGTGCAGGATTTCCAGCGTGGCGATGAACGCCGACAGGCCGATCGTGAAACCCGGGAAAATGATGTGGAGGCTGATCGTGAACGCGAACTGCAATCGCGCGAGCAGCACCGGGTCCAGCGCGGATACGAAATCCATGCGCACATTCTACAACTTGCTACGCGATTGCGTGCGGCTCCAGCAGATTCGCGCGCATCATTTCGGCGTCCCACGAACGCACCTGTTCGTCCCAGTCGCCGAGCATCGCGAGGTACAGCAGCTTCTCGAACTCGGGGCCGAAGCGGCGGATCACCGCATCCGGATCGGGCATCAGCCGACCATCGGCGATCAGTCCGAAGTGCACGTGGTTCTGGTAACTCATGATGCTGATCCCGATGCCGACGTTGCCGGTCTGCGGCACCCAGAACATCATCTCGCGCATTTTCTGGCCGCCCATGTACAGCGGCATCTTCGGACCCGGCACATTGGTCGCGACCGCGGTGGCCTTGCGACTGAACAGGTCGAGCGCGATGCTTTGCACCGCGGCGGGTGCCAGTCCCATCGCAGCGAGCAGGCCGAACGACACGATCGCCTGGCGCGAGGTTTTCAATTCGTGCATATGCGCGGCGACGCGTTCGAGCCGGCGCACCGGATTCTCCTCGCCGACCGGCAGGTCGAGGAACACCAGGCCGAAATGATTGCCGAGTTTCTTCGCGTGCTTGAGCGGGCGCAGGTTCACCGGCACGGTCGCGCGCAGGGTGATGCCGTCGATGCG
>JANXZP010000133.1 GCA_025355485.1 Pseudomonadota bacterium | reverse complement strand
GGCGTTGGCGATGCCGAAGACAAGTTGAGGCAGCTGATCGAGCGACAGAAGAAGGTCGAGCGCGAACTCGAACAGTTGAAGGCAAAAGCGAACGCGGGGGCTGCGAACGATCTCGCCGCATCCGCACAGTCTGTAGGCGATGTGAAGCTCGTCGCCGCGAGGCTCGAAGGTGTCGATGCGAAAGCCCTGCGCGAAAGTGTCGACCAGCTCAAGCAGCAACTTGGCGACGCAGTGATCGTGCTGGCCTCGGTCGTGGACGGTCGCGCGACACTGATCGCGGGTGTGCACGGCCGGGCACTCGAACGCATCAAGGCCGGGGACCTGCTCGCGCACATCGCTGCGCAGATCGGTGGCAAGGGTGGTGGACGCGCCGATCTGGCGCAGGGCGGCGGGGAGGACGGGCCGGCGTTGCGTGCAGCTCTTGATGGCGTCGTTGTCTGGGTTGCCGAACGCGTCGCGTAGCCCGACCATCGCATGCGCAGGACCTGCCGCAGCCTTCATTGCACATGAACGAAGCGGTCGATACCATCATGGCCAACAACCTGGCCGCGTCGGCAACCGCCGTCGCACCTTTGCGATGTCAGGCGCACGCCCTGGATGGATGCCAGGGAAGGAGTAGACGATGTTAATCTTGACGCGCAGGGTAGGCGAGACCCTGATGATCGGCGACTCGGTGACTGTGACCGTGCTCGGCGTGAAGGGCAACCAGGTACGTATTGGCATCACTGCGCCGAAAGACGTGGCAGTGCATCGCGAAGAAATCTTCCAGCGCATACATCGCGGCGAGCATCCCGACCTGGGATCGCCCGCGCCCGATGCCGCTGCTGACGGTGTGGATCCAATCTCCGGTTTACCTGCGTCGGGTTAGCCGGTATCCTGCGCAGCCGGCCGCAATCGCTGATTGACTTGGAGATCGAACGCAACCGCGTTCGATCCGCACGCACAAGGTCGCGCTGGTTTCTGCACCACAGATTCGGAGAGATGCCCGAGAGGCCGAAGGGGCTCCCCTGCTAAGGGAGTATCGGGTCAAAAGCCTGATCGAGGGTTCGAATCCCTCTCTCTCCGCCAGATACACAAAAGGCCCCGAAAGGGGCCTTTTGTGTATCTGGCGGAGAGAGAGGGGCTTGATGAGAACCCTATGGGTTGACTCCGGCCATCCTGGCCTACGCCCTTCGGGCCATCGCTCGCTGCGCGATCGATGTTCGCTCCGGCATCCTGCCTCCGCAGTGACTGATTTGCCTGGAGCAAATCAGGACAGCCGAAGGCTGGCCCGGAGCGCAGCGGAGGGTGAGGCTCATGGATGAGCCGAGCAATCCCTCTCCCAAGCTTTCTGCACGTTCTCTTCCGTGTTCTCCATGAAGCCATGAATCAAGCAGCACCCACCACGAATTGACGCAACCTCACCCGATCCGCATAATTAGAAGTTCAGTGCGCCCGTAGCTCAGCTGGATAGAGTACCAGGCTACGAACTTGGTGGTCGGGAGTTCGAATCTCTCCGGGCGCGCCATTTTGCAGGGAAGGGTGCTTCGGCACCCTTTCTTGTCTGCGGTGGCGGTAGTGTTGCCGTTGCGGACGCCCGCTTCATGATGCGCAAACTATCGTGCAGCGGATGATCTCGGGGTATAGCGCAGTCTGGTAGCGCGCCTGCTTTGGGAGCAGGATGTCGGGGGTTCGAATCCCTCTACCCCGACCATTACAAGTGCTGTCGTGGTGATAGGGCCTTGCGTAAGAGGATGTGTTGGTTGCGGTGTCGCCGGTATAGTTGGTACAGGCGCCCGTAGCTCAACGGATAGAGCACCGGCCTTCTAAGCCGGTGGTTACAGGTTCGATTCCTGTCGGGCGCGCCAGATTCGATCGTCGCTGCACTAGGAATCGTACGTTGCACGGTTGTTCAATGGTGGATGTAGCTCAGTCGGTTAGAGCACTGGATTGTGATTCCAGGGGTCGCGGGTTCGAATCCCGTCTTCCACCCCAGTTCCCGGATGCGGCATAATGCATGTCCGCTGCCGCAGCGGCAGGAATGATGACGGGCCGTTAGCTCAGTTGGTAGAGCAGTTGACTCTTAATCAATAGGTCGAAGGTTCGAATCCTTCACGGCCCACCAATCCTTCCTGCCTTCTCGACAGCCGCGCGGCAACGCGAAAGTGGCGAAACTGGTAGACGCGCTGGATTTAGGTTCCAGTGGGGCAACCCTTGAGAGTTCGAATCTCTCCTTTCGCACCATCGCCAATGTCCGCGCGCGCCTCGAGCTTGTGCGGCATGCATGCGTCCGCCGTCGACCCGCTTTCCAGGAGTAGTCATGCAAGTGTCGGTTGAAAACGTCAGCAACCTCGAACGCCGCATCACGGTCAGCATGCCGGTCGACCGGCTGCAGTCGATCACCGGTTCGCGCCTGAGCGAGATAGCTCGCACTGCGCGCATCAAGGGTTTTCGCCCGGGCAAGGTGCCCGCGAAGATCATCGAACAGCGCTACGGTGCGCAGGTGCGCAACGAAGTATTCGGCGACTTGGTGCGCGAAAGCTTCGACGAGGCCATCCGCAAGGAAAACCTGCGCCCGGCCGGCCAGCCGCAGATCCAGCCGACCAACGCCGACGAAGGCCAGATGGGTTACGTGGCCACCTTCGAAGTGGTTCCGGAGTTCGGTCCGATCGACGTCGGCTCCCTGCAGATCGCGCGTTCGGTCGCCGAGGTCGAAGATTCCGACGTCGATCACATGATCGAAACCCTGCGCACGCAGCGTCGCAACTGGAATCCGGTTGAACGTGCAGCGCAGGCCGGCGATCTGGCGATGGTGGAAACCGTGACCCATGCCGATGGCATGCGCCTGCCTGCCGAAGGCGTGGAGCGCGCGGCGACCGTACTCGGTTCCGGCATGCTCGATCGCGAACTCGAAGCGCAACTGGTCGGCAAGGTGGCGGGCGACGATATCGCGCTTGAACTGAACTATCCGCCGGACTGGAGCGACCCCGCGCTGGCAGGCAAGAACGCGAAGGTGCAGGCGCACGTCGTGCGCGTCTCCGAACCGCACCTGCCCGAACTCGACGCCGACTTCATCCGCACCTTTGGCATCCGCAGCGGCGAAGTCGAACAATTCCGCAAGGAAGTGCGCAGCAACCTGGAACGCGAACTCAAGGGCTCGTTGATGGCGCGCCTGCGCGCCGAAGTGCTGGACAAACTGATCGCGCAACACTCGGATGTCGAGTTGCCCGCACGTCTGATCGAAGGCGAAGCACGCGCGCAGGCCCACCAGGCCGAGCAGCAGGCCATTGAAACCGGCCAGGACAATCCGCACATCCCGTTCGAGGGTTTCCTGCCGGCCGCGCGTATCCGGGTCGCGACGGTGCTGCTGGTGGGCGAGGTCGCCCGCCAGAACAACATCAAGCTCGATCCGCAGCGGGTCAACGAGATGCTCACGCTGATCGCATCGACCTACGAAGATCCGAAGCAGGTAATCGAGTTGTACCGCAACGACCAGCGCCTGATGTCCGATCTACAGTCGCGGGTGATGGAAGAACAGGTGATCGACTGGATCGCATCGAAAGCCGAGGCGACCGAGCACCGCCTGAATTTTACCGACGCGATGCAGCAGCGCCGGAGCTGAGCTTCACACGACCCTTCCAAGCCGGAGTAACGCGTGATCCCGACCAAGAACCTGAACCTGGTGCCGATGGTGGTCGAACAGACCAGCCGCGGCGAACGCGCGTACGACATCTATTCGCGGCTGCTGAAAGAGCGCGTGATCTTCATGGTCGGTCCGATCGACGACTACGTGGCGAACGTCATTGTCGCGCAGATGCTGTTCCTCGAGGCCGACAATCCCGAAAAGGACATCAGCCTGTACATCAACTCGCCGGGCGGCATCGTCACCGCGGGCATGGCGATCTACGACACCATGCAGTTCATCAAACCCGACATCAGCACGATCTGCGTCGGCCAGGCGGCCAGCATGGGTTCGCTGCTGCTGGCGGCCGGTACCCATGGCAAGCGCTACGCCCTGCCGAATTCGCGGGTCATGATCCACCAGCCACTGGGCGGCTTCCAGGGCCAGGCGACCGACATCGAGATCCATGCGCGCGAAATCCTGTCGCTCAAGGCCAGGCTCAACGAGATTCTCGCCAAGCACACCGGCCAGTCGATCGAAACGATCGGTCGCGACACCGAACGCGACAATTTCAAGAGCGCCGAGGAAGCCAAGGCCTACGGCTTGATCGACCAGGTCATCGCGCGGCGCGCCGACGAATCGATCCAGGCCTCCTGAATCCTGCGAATTGAGACGGTCGTTACAGGTTTCCCCGCTACCCAAGCCCCCGCGCCGGATCACGGCGTGGGCTATGCTATTCTGCCGATGAACCTCCGTTCCGGAGCGCGAGACGCATGAGCGACGACCGTACCAGCCGATCCAGCGACAGCGGCAAGATCCTTTACTGTTCGTTCTGCGGAAAGAGCCAGCACGAAGTCCGCAAGCTCATCGCCGGCCCGAGCGTGTTCATCTGCGACGAATGCGTCGAGCTGTGCAACGACATCATCCGCGAAGAGCTTGAGGAAAAGGCCCAGGCATCGGGCAGCCACCTGCCGAAGCCGCGCGAGATCATGGACGTGCTCGACCAGTACGTGGTCGGCCAGCCGCGCGCGAAGAAGACGCTGTCGGTGGCGGTGTACAACCACTACAAGCGCATCGAGAGCCGCAGCAAGAACGACGACATCGAACTGTCGAAGTCGAACATCCTGCTGGTCGGCCCGACCGGTTCGGGCAAGACCCTGCTCGCCGAGACGCTCGCGCGCCTGCTCAACGTGCCGTTCACGATCGCCGATGCGACCACGCTGACCGAAGCCGGCTACGTCGGCGAGGACGTCGAGAACATCATCCAGAAGCTGCTGCAGAAGTGCGACTACGATGTCGAGAAAGCGCAAACCGGCATCGTCTATATCGACGAGATCGACAAGATCTCGCGCAAGTCCGAGAACCCGTCGATCACCCGCGACGTGTCGGGCGAGGGCGTGCAGCAGGCGCTGCTCAAGCTGATCGAGGGCACGATCGCCAGTGTTCCACCACAGGGCGGTCGCAAGCATCCGCAGCAGGAATTCCTGCAGGTCGACACCCGCAACATCCTGTTCATCTGCGGCGGTGCGTTTGCGGGCCTGGAGAAGATCGTCCAGCAGCGCAGCACCGACGCCGGCGGCATCGGCTTCGGCGCCAAGGTCAAGAGTCAATCAAAGAAGACCGAAATCGGCCGCCTACTCGCCGATGTCGAGCCCGAGGATCTGATCAAGTTCGGCCTGATCCCCGAGTTCGTCGGCCGCCTTCCGGTGGTCGCGACGCTGGAAGAGCTTGACGAAGCCGCGCTGGTGAAGATCCTCACCCAACCGAAGAATGCGATCAGCAAGCAATTCAAGAAGCTGTTCGACATGGAAGGCGTGGAACTCGAGTTGCGCCCGGAAGCCCTCGCCGCAGTCGCGCGCAAGGCGCTCAAGCGCAAGACCGGCGCGCGCGGCCTGCGCACGATCCTCGAATCGGTGCTACTCGACACAATGTACGACCTGCCGTCGCTGGAAAACGTCAGCAAGGTCGTGGTCGACGAATCGGTGATCGAGCACCAGACCGAGCCGTACCTGATCTACAGCAATACCGCCGAGCCCAAACGCGCAGCCTCGTCCGAATGACGGCTGCCGGGTTCCTCCGGCCATTTCGCAAGTCGCTGATTTTCGTCGGCTCCCCCCGGGAGTCGAAGCGCCTGCGCGCGCCCGGCTTGCAAGTGCGCGCAAACAGCCCCATTTTCCGTGCAGAACGCGCCCCGCATCGCAGGAGTCCCGAATGACCAGCCACAACCCGACCCGCGTCGACCTGCCCGTGCTGCCACTGCGTGACGTGGTGGTGTATCCGCACATGGTGATCCCGCTGTTTGTGGGCCGCGACCGTTCGGTTCGCGCGCTCGAGATGGCGATGGAAGCCGACAAGCGGATCCTGCTGGTCGCGCAGAAAAGCCCCGACATCGACGAGCCCGGCGCAAAGGACCTCTACGAGTGGGGTACGCTGGCGCAGGTGCTGCAATTGCTGAAACTCCCCGACGGCACGATCAAGGTTCTGGTCGAAGGCGCCGCGCGTGTGCATTTGACGGTGTGTAGCGAACGCGAGGGCGTGATGACGGCGATCGCTGACGTGATCGAGTCCGAACAGTCCAACGAACCGCTCGAGATCGAAGTCACCGCGCGTTCGCTGACCACGCAGTTTGAGCAATACCTCAAGACCAATCGCAAGCTGCCGCCCGAACTGCTCGCCACGATCAACGGTATCAGCGATCCGAGCCGGCTGGCCGACACGGTAGCCGCGCACATCGGCGTGCGGCTGTCGGAAAAACAGAAATTGCTCGAGACGCTCGATGTCGCTACGCGGCTGGAACTGCTGATCGGCTACGTCGAGGGCGAGATCGACGTTCAGCAGTTGGAGAAGCGCATCCGCGGCCGCGTCAAGTCGCAGATGGAGAAAAGCCAGCGCGAGTACTACCTCAACGAGCAGATGAAGGCGATCCAGAAGGAACTCGGCGAGGCCGACGACGCGCCGAACGAGCTCGACGAGCTCGCGCGCAAGATCGCGGCTGCGGGCATGCCCAAAGCGGTCGAGACCAAGGCCAAGGCCGAGCTCAACAAGCTCAGGCAGATGTCGCCGATGTCGGCTGAGTCCACGGTCGTGCGCAACTACCTCGACTGGATGGTCGGCGTGCCGTGGAAAAAGCGCAGCAAGGTGCGCAAGGACCTGAAAGTCGCGCTGGATGTGCTCGACGCCGATCACTACGGCCTGGAAAAGGTCAAGGATCGGATTCTCGAATACCTGGCCGTGCAGAGCCGCGTGAAGAACATGAAAGGCGCGATCCTGTGCCTCGTCGGCCCGCCCGGCGTCGGCAAGACCTCGCTTGGCCAGAGCGTCGCCAAGGCCACGAACCGCAAGTTCGTGCGCATGTCGCTGGGCGGCGTAAGGGACGAAGCGGAAATACGCGGTCATCGCCGCACTTATATCGGATCAATGCCGGGCCGCATCCTGCAGAACCTCAGCAAGATCGGTACGCGCAATCCGCTGTTCGTGCTCGACGAGATCGACAAGATGTCGATGGATTTCCGCGGCGACCCGTCGTCCGCGCTGCTCGAGGTGCTCGATCCCGAGCAGAACCATTCCTTCAGCGACCACTACCTCGAGGTCGATTTCGACCTGTCCGAAGTCATGTGGATCGCGACCGCGAATTCGTTGAACATTCCGAGTCCGCTGCTCGACCGCATGGAAGTCATCCGCATCCCGGGCTACACCGAGGACGAGAAGCTCAACATCGCCATGCGTTACCTGTTGCCCAAGCAGCTCAAGGCCAACGGCTTGAAAGAGGGCGAGCTGAAGATCAGCGAAGGCGCGCTGCGCGACATCGTGCGCTATTACACGCGCGAATCCGGCGTGCGCAACCTCGAACGCGAGATTTCCAAGATATGCCGCAAGGTGATCAAGGAGATCGCGCTGGAAGGCCCGAAAGTGGCGAAGAAGGGCGCGAAGAAGGATTCCGCGAAACAGGTCGCGCCGAAGAACCTCGATCATTTCCTCGGTGTGCGCCGTTTCGATTTCGGCCGCGCCGAACAACAGAACGAGGTGGGCCTGGTCACCGGCTTGGCATGGACCGAAGCGGGCGGCGACCTGTTGCAGGTCGAAGCGTCGCTGGTCCCGGCAAGGGGCAGATGATCCTTACCGGCAAGCTTGGCGAAGTGATGCAGGAATCGGTGAAAGCCGCCCATTCGGTGGTGCGCGCGCGCGCAGAGGCCTTGGGGCTTGACCCGGAGTTCCACCAGAAGCTCGATTTCCATCTGCACGTGCCCGAAGGCGCGACGCCGAAGGATGGGCCGAGCGCGGGCATCGCAATGGCAACGGCATTGGTGTCGGCTTTATCGAAAGTTCCGGTGCGCGCGGATGTGGCGATGACCGGTGAGATCACCTTGCGCGGCCGTGTGCTGCCAATCGGCGGACTAAAGGAAAAA
>JANXZP010000188.1 GCA_025355485.1 Pseudomonadota bacterium | reverse complement strand
GCAATGCCGCAGCTGGCTGCGCCAGCATCTTCCGAACGTCGAGAAGCAGGCACTGGCCAGCAATGCCGAGGCCGCGCGGCGCGCGCGCAATGCCGACGACTCCGCCGCGATCGCGGGCGAGACTGCGGCGCATGTGTACGGGCTGAAGATCGTCGCGGGACCGATCGAGGATCGCGCCGACAACACCACGCGCTTCCTGGTGGTCGGCCGTGCGCTGTTTCCGCCATCCGGGCACGACCGTACTTCGCTGCTGGTGTTCGTGCGCGACCAGCCGGGCGCGCTGTACCGCGTGCTCGAACCGCTCGCACGTCGCGGCATCAGCATGAACCGCATCGAGTCGCGCCCAGCGCACAGCGGGCTGTGGCAATACGCGTTCTTTATCGACGTAGGCGGACACGTTGATGAATCGCCGCTAAAAGATGCGCTGGCCGAACTCGGCGATTTCGCCGCGCAGGTAACCGTGCTTGGTTCGTATCCGGTCGCGATTCCGTGAGCGTAGCGCGGCACAAGGACAGCGAGGCGTTTTTTTCGGCGCTCGCGCAGCCCGGCGTGCGCGGCCTGCGCGCCTACGATCCGGGCCACGACCTGGTCGCGTTGCGACGTCGCTACTCCACGTCGGCACTTGTCGAAATCGGTTCCAACGAAAATCCGTACGGCCCAAGCCCTCGCGCGCTGGAAGCCGCGCATGCGAGCCTGTCCGATGCGCATCGTTATCCCGATCCGCTGGCCGGCGACCTCAGTCGTGCACTGGCCGCGCAGCATGGCGTAGCGCCCCCGCAAATCATGATCGGCAACGGTTCGCACGAATTGCTGATGCAGTTCGCGCAGGTGTTCGCAGGTCCGGATGCCGAGGTGGTCGCGTCGCGATACGGGTTCGCTGTGTATGCACTCGCCGCGCAGGCCGCTGGCGCGACGTTGCGGATCGCGAATGCCTATCCGCGCGACCACGTTTCGCAACCGCGCGGCCACAACCTGGACGCGATCGCTGCGTGCATCACCGACATGGCGCGGCTGGTGTACCTGGCCAATCCGAACAATCCGACCGGCACCTGGTTCAGCGGCGATGCGTTCGAGCGCTTCATGCAACGCGTCCCCGAAAGTGTGATCGTGGTCGTCGACGAGGCTTATGGCGAGTTTGCGATCGACGACGCGGACGGTTATCGCTCCGCATTCGATCTGCTGCGGCGGCACCGCAACCTCGTCGTCACGCGCACGTTCAGCAAGGCGCATGCGCTTGCGGGGTTGCGCGCGGGTTATGCGGTCGGCGATGCGGGATTGATCGCGGTCATGCAGCGCGTGCGCGAGAGCTTCAACGCGAACATGCCGGCGCTGGCCGCCGCGCTCGCTGCACTCGATGATCAAGCGCATCTGAACCGCGGCATCGCTGCGAATCGCGTGCAGCGCGATCTGTTGGCCGCGGCGTTGCGCAAACGTGGCTGGAGCGTCTCGCCATCCGCGACCAATTTCGTGCTGGTGGAATTTGGTGAGCGCACGGCGATGATCGAACGCGAACTGATCGCGCGCGGTGTGGTGACGCGACCGATGGTTGGTTACGGCCTACCCGATTGCCTGCGGATCACGGTCGGTACCGCTGCCGAAAACGCACGGCTGTTGATAGCGCTCGAGGCGATCGCCGGCTGATCGCGCGCGTCGGATTCGCGCAAGCGTCCGTTAACGCTATCCGATCACGTCGTGATCGACTGGCTCAGTTCGGCCCAACTCGGCGGCGTCGGCCACGTGGGTTCGATGTGGCCGTCGATCGCGCGACGCAGGTCGTGGCGGTCGAGTTGCGGCGCGAGCGTATGCAGCAGCGCGAGCGCGTAATCGCGCAACACGCGTTCGCGCGGCAACACCGCCCATGCGACGCACTCGGGCATCTGCAACGGCGCTGGCAGCACGCGCAGGTCGGCGTCCTCGCGCGCGCTCACCGCCATCTCCGCGAGCACGCCGACGCCGAGGCCGGCGCGCACATAGGTCTTGATGACATCGGCATCGCGCGCGGTCATCGCCAGCTGCGGTTCGAAACCGGCCGCGGTGAACGTGCGGTGCAATGACGACTCGGGACGGTTCGACGATTCGTAGCTGACCAGCGGATGGCGCGCGAGTTCGGCGAGCGTCGGCGCGCGGTCGAGCCCGGCTAGGGCATGCGTCGAACGCACCAGCAGCACCCGGCGCCAGCGGAACAGCGGCACCGCGAGCCCGCCCTGCGGGATTTCGCCGGCGGTGCTGATCACCGCGAGGTCGGCGTGGCCGCTCGCGAGGTGCGACAGCACTTCGCCGTCGGCGGCCGGCTGCAGGTCGACGCTGACTTCGGGGAAATCGCGGGTCACGCCGGTGATCGCGACGGGCAGCACATAGCGCGCTTGGGTGTGCGTGGTCACCAGCACCAGCCGGCCGCGATGGTCGCCGCGCGCATTCGCCGCATACGCACGGATGTTGTCGGCTTCGCTGAGCATGCGGCGCGCATGGGTGAGCACGCGCTCGCCGCCAGCGGTGATGGATTCGAGGCTGCGCCCCCTGCGCGCGAACAGCAGGAAGCCGAGCTGGTCCTCGAGTTGCTTGAGTTGCCTGGACAGTCCTGGCTGCGTGGCATGCACGCGTTCGGCCGCCGCGGTGATGTTAAGCCCGGAGTCGGCGATGGCTACCAGGTAGCGGAGTTGCGTGAGGGTCATGGAAGTCGTCCTGTCGTGGTCGCGGGGATGCAACGCGTTCGAGCGCGAACGCTCGACAGCACATCAGGCGGCAACGCATCGGGACCGGACGAAACGGCATCGGAAGGGCTTCCAGGGCGGCCCGCCAGCGTGGCGGACCATGACGGTCACAACCTAACCCAATGCCACCGATGCGTCCACCGCAGCGACATAACCGCATCGCATGACGGATCGCGGTTTGCTTATTTCCGTGCAATGCGGCGCGCGGCTAGCGTCGACCTCCCGACTTCCGGCTGCACCAACATGGACCCGTCGCCCTCGCCGCTGTTTCCCCTGTTCGCCGACCTGCGCGGCCGCACCGTGCTGGTGGTCGGCGGCGGCCCTGTCGCAAGGCGCAAGACCGAAGCGCTGCTCGCTGCCGGCGCCCGCGTGCGGGTCGGAGCGCCACGGTTGATCGCGGAACTCGCGGCGCTCGCAGGTGCCGGAACGATCGAACACCGCGACGGCGATTTCGCCGAAGGCTGGCTCGACGACGCCTGGCTCGCGATCGCCGCGACCGACGATGCCGCGATCAACACAGCCGTCGCCGCGGCGGGCGAAGCGCGGCGGATCTTGGTCAACGTGGTCGACGACGCGGAGGCATCGAGCTTCCATGTGCCCGCGCGGATCGAACGCGGACCGCTGCAGATCGCGATCTCCAGCGGCGGCGGCGCGCCGATGCTCGCACGCCACCTGCGCGAACGATTCGAAACGCAGGTCGACGAGGCGTTCGGCGCACTCGCTGCGCTGCTGACGCGCGAACGCGAGCGCATCCGCGCGCGCTACCCTGGCCTGCGCGAGCGCCGGCGCTTCTTCGAACGCGTGCTCGAAGGCCCTTTGCTGCAGCGGCTACGGCAAGGGAAGGCGCTGGCCGCCGGACGTATATTCGACGCGGCGCTGGCCGCAAGCTCATCGAAGGCCGCGCATGGTTCGGTCGTGCTCGTCGGCGCCGGTCCCGGCGATCCCGGCCTGCTCACCCTGCGCGGCTTGCGCGCGCTCAACGAAGCCGACGTGATCCTGCACGACCGCCTGGTCAGCGCCGAAGTCCTCGCGCTTGCGCGGCGCGATGCGGAGTTCATCGAAGTCGGCAAGCAGGCGAACCAACACCACGTGACCCAGGACCGCATCCACGCGCTGATGCTGCAGCACGCGCGCGCCGGCAAGCGCGTGGTGCGCCTGAAGGGCGGCGATCCGTTCGTGTTCGGTCGCGGCGGCGAGGAACTGGAATTCCTGCGCGCGCATGGCATCGCCTACGAAGTCGTACCCGGCATCACCGCTGCGCTTGCGTGCGCGGCCTATGCCGGCGTGCCGCTGACGCATCGCGCGCATGCGCAGTCGGTGCGGTTCCTCACCGCGCACGCGGCCGATGCGCCGGACCCGCAATCGCTGGACACGCTGGACTGGCGATCGCTTGCGGCCGAACGACAGACGCTTGCGGTCTACATGGGCGTGGGCGGGCTCGATGCGCTGCGCGAACGCCTGGTCGCGCACGGGCGTTCGCCGGCGACTCCGTTCGCGCTGATCGAAAACGGTTCGCGGCCGAACCAGCGCGTGATCGTCGGCACCCTGGGCGACCTGCCGGAACGCGCGCGCGAGCACGCCGTGCAATCGCCCGCGCTGCTGATCCTCGGCGAAGTCGCGGCGCTGGCGGCAGAACTGCACTGGTTCGGAGCGCTTCCATTGTCTGCGTCCCGCCTTGCGCGGGCGGCATGACAGTCCGGGACACCTCTGCCGGAGTCAGGACAAGCCTGCGGGTCGAAAAACGCCGCTCGAATTTCAATGGCGCGATGGGTCGATCCACGTCGTTCGATGCTCCTGCATCTACCCGTGTGCGCCTGTTGCAGGCGCCTGAGCGGCGAGCGCATCCAGCTTTCTCTTCCAGTCGGCAGCCTTGGCGTCGTAGCCCTTGCCGGGTTCCGTGTGATTCCATGCAACATAGAGATCGACGATGGCTTGCGTGCAATCGCGTGTGTCCACAGGTCTCGAGCCGCGCGACCTGACGAAAATGGGTTGCGCTTCGAGCAAGTCGGTTTCGGCGGCGGCGTACTCGCCCAGCCCGGTACGGGCCTTGCCGAGATTCATAAGGAACGATGCAATCCGGTAGGGTTCGCCTGCGGCGAATGTCTTTCGAGTCGAGACTTCATATGGGGCGAGCAGTTTCTTGGCCTCCCCGTGTTTGCCCTGCGCAACGAGCAACGCGCCCATTTTGTTGATCGCGGTCAGCGTGGTGGCGTGCTGTTCGCCGTTCACGCGGCGGCTCTTCTCCAGCGCCTCGCGAAGGTATGGTTCGGCCTCGTTCAACTTGCCCTGATCGAGTAGAAGCCCCCCGAGGTTAAGGATCGAAACCAACGTGTACGGATGCTCCTCGCCGAGTACATGACGGTTCTTCTTTTGCGCCTCGCGAAGGTATGGTTCAGCCTCGCTCAGCCTGCCCTCGTCAATCAAGAACTCGCCCATGATGCCGATCAAACCCATTGTGGCCGGATGCTCCTCACCGAGCACACGCCGGTTCTTTTCCAGAGACTCAAGGAAGTACGGCTCGGCCTCGCTCAACTTGCCTTGTCCCTGCAGTAGCAAGCCCATGTTGGTGATCGACGTCAGCGTACTTGGATGCTCCGTGCCGAGGACACGACGGTTCTTCTCCAGTGCCTCACGGATGTATGGCTCGGCTTCGATCAGCTTGCCCTGTGCTTGCAGCAGCGCGACCATGTTGTTGATCGACCCCAGCGTGTCCGGGTGTTCCCCGCCGAGCACACGGCGACGCTTCTCCAGCACTTCGCGCAGGTACGGTTCTGCCTCGCTCAACTTGCCCTGATTCAGTAGAACGATGCCCAGATTGTTGATCGCCTTTAGCGTGTCCGGCTGCTCATCGCCGAGCACACGGCGGCGCTTCTTCAGCGCTTCGCGATAGTACGGTTCAACTTCACTCAACTTGCCCTGACCTTGCAGCAGGCTGACCAAGTCATTGCTCGAAATCAGCGTGTCCGGATGATCCTCGCCCAGCACGCGGCGGCGCTTCTCCAGCACTTCGCGGACATAAAGCTCCGCCTCGCTCAGTTTGCCTTGGTCCCGTAGCAGATTGCCCAGGTTACTGATCGAGATCAGTGTGTCCGGATGATCCTCACCCAGGATGCGGCGGCTCTTGGCCAGCGACTCGCGAATGTAGGGCTCGGCCTCGGTGAACTTGCCTTCATCGTACAGCGCCATTCCCAAGTTGTTGATCGAAACCAGTGTGTCGGGGTGTTCCTCGCCCAGCACGCGACGACGCTCTTCCAGCGCCTCGCGAAGGAACGGCTCGGAATCGCTGAACTTGCCCTCTGCGCGCAGAATTCCGCCCAAGTTATCAATCGAGGTCAGCGTGTCCCGATGCTTGTCGCCGAGTACGCGTCGACGCTTTGCGAGCGCTTCGCGGTAATACCGTTCGGCCTCGCTCAGCTTGTTCTGATCCTGCAGAAGCGAGCCCAGGTTATCGATGGAGGTCAGTGTGTCCGGATGCTCCTCGCCCAGTACCCGACGCCGAATCTTCAACGATTCGCGCAGGTATTTCTCGGCATCGCCTTGCTTGCCCCGATCTTGCAGAAGAACACCCATATTGGCAATCGAAGTCAGCGTGTCTGGATGCTCTTCGCCCAGCTCACGCCTGCGGGTTGCAAGCGCCTGCTGCTGGAGCGGTAGCGCCGCATCGTACAGGCCCAAACCGACATAGCGATCAGCCAGTACCTGGCGCAAGGTTGCATCCACCAATGGCTGTTTCTTGAATTGCTTGTCGATCGCGGCGATTGCCGGCTTGAGGATCGTGCGGTCGATCAAGTCGCGCGCGGCATCGGTGGCGTTGACCTGTTGCCATTGCGTTTTGAATGAAGCGACCAGCGTCGTGCGCTCAGTTTCGGTAACGTTGGCCTTGGCCAAGGCCGCCGCGTACTTGCTGCGCACATCCACAGTGAGCAACTTGCCGGCCTCGGTCGGATCCACCTGCCCGAGCATCTCGGCCTGGAAGTTCGACACCTGCTGCAATTCGTCGGCACGTGCCTGCGCGATGCGCGCCTGCCATGCGAAGCCGACGATGCCCACGATCAGTGACATCGCAATCATCGATCCTGCCGCCACCACACCCTTGTTGCGCCGAACGAATTTCTGCAACCGATACGACGCACTCGGCGGCGCCGCCAACACCGGCTCTGCGGCCAGATACCTGCGCAGATCCATCGCCAGTCCGTTGGCGGTCTCATAGCGTCGCGTGCGGTCCTTCTCCAACGCCTTCATCACGATCCAGTCGAGTTCGCCTCGGACTGTCCTGGTCAGCTTCCGCGAATCCATTCCACGTCGCGTTGCCGTGGTCGACAAGGTGCTCGCTGCCTGCAGCAACCGCACACTCGGTCGTGGCGGTTCCACCTCGCAGATGACCCGCTGGATTTCCGCGAACACCGCCGAACGCAGTGTGGTTGAATCCACCGGCGTGGTGCCGGTCAGCAATTCGTACAGGATCACGCCCAGCGAATAGATGTCGGTGCGCGTATCGATGTCGGCGCTGCCGCTGGCCTGTTCCGGACTCATGTACAGAGGCGTACCCATGATCTGGTTCAACTCGGTCGCCAGAGTCTTGTCGGTCAGCTGGCCCTTGGTTGCCTTGGCAATGCCGAAGTCGATGACCTTAGCGAATGGTTTTCCGTCGTGCGTACTGACCAGCACGTTGTTCGGCTTGAGGTCGCGGTGGATGACGCCCTTGGTGTGCGCGTGCTGCACGGCCTCGCAGACCTGCTCGAACAGGCGCAGGCGTTCCTCGATCGACAGCCTGTTCTGGTCGCAATAACTTGCGATCGGCTCGCCATCGACCAGCTCCATCACGAAGTAGGGCCGGCCGCTGTCGGTCGCGCCCGCATCCAGCACGCGCGCGATGTGTGGGTGCTCCATCATCGCCAGCGCCTGCCGCTCGGCATCGAAACGCGCGATCACCTCGCGCGTGTCCATTCCGAGCTTGATGATCTTGAGCGCGACCCGGCGCTTGACCGGCTGTTCCTGGTCGGCCTCGTACACATCGCCGAAGCCGCCCTCTCCGATCAATTGCAGCAGCGTGAACGGACCGATGCGGCTGCCCGGGCCTTCGCTGCGCGGACCTTGCCAGGCGTCGTCTTCCCGCAAGGTCTCATCGCTCATGGCCATTTCTTGTGAACGAGGAGAAGATTCAAGGCTGATCCATCGATGCAGGGCATGGTCGAAAGATGTCGAAGCGGATTGACCGGGTTTGCAACTCCTTGCGCGACACAGCTCCGATCATTTCACTGTCTCGCGCGCAATGATTTTTCCCTGCATCCACGATGACGACAGCCGTTGCGCTTCGATGACCTGCGCGGGTGCCAGGGTTTTTTCCAGTTCCTCGCGCGCTTTCACCGATGCGTCGTCGCCTTGCGCCGCGGCGAGATTCAACCAGGCATAGGCGAGCACGCCGTCGCGCGGAACCACGCCTTCGATGCCACCGATGTAACCGAGGCCGATGTAGCCCATGCCGACTTCGCGTTGCGCCGGCGCGTGGCCCTGCGCGGCGGATTTGCGCAGCCACTGCGTCGCCTGCGCGACATCCTTGGGCGCGCCGTCGCCGCGCGCGTAACTCAAGCCGAGGTTGTACTGCGCGGCCGGCTCGCCGTTCGCCGCGGCCTGCCGCCACCAGCGCACGGCTTCGGTCGCATTTTTGGACACTCCGATGCCCTGCATGTAGAGCAGGCCGAGTCCGGTCGCGCTGTTCGCTTCACCCTGCTCCGCTGCTTTCTGCCACCACGCGGCGGCCTGGCTCGCATCTTTCGCCACGCCGTTGCCCTGGAAATACATCCGCCCCAGGTTGTATTGACCGACCGGAAATCCCTGCTCGGCCGCCTTGCGATACCACGACGCGGCCTGGACGACATCGCGCGGCACGCCGACGCCGTGTTCGAGAAGCCCGCCCAGGTTGTTCTGCGCGTAGGCATGTCCGCTCATCGCCGCCTTCCGGTACAACTCTGCGGCCTTCGCCGGATCGTGCGGCACGCCGTTGCCTTGCGCATACATCACGCCGAGATCGTTCTGCGCGGTCGCATCGTCCTGCGCGGCGGCCTTGTCGAACCACGCCACCGCGCGCGCGCGATCGACCGGCACGCCATCGCCGTGCGCATACAGCTCGCCCAGATCGCGTGCCGCCGCCGCATGGCCCTGCAGCGCAGCCTTCTGCCACCACTGCGCTGCGATGCCGGCGTTGCGCGGTACGCCTTCGCCGTTGGCGTAGAGCAGGCCGAGCTGGAATTGCGCATCGGCTCGCCCTTGCGCGGCGGCGAGTTCAAGTTTCGCCAGCGGTGATGCGTTCGCAGAGGGCGTGTTCGCATCCGGGGATTGCGACGTGCAGCCGGCCATTGCGCACGCGAGCAGCAGGAACGTGTGCTTCAGGGCGTGTTGCGTGCTCATGCGTCGCGCCGCTCGCGCACCAGCGCATCGACCACCGATGGATCTGCGAGGGTGGATGTATCGCCGAGCTGCTCCGGCGCGTTCTCGGCGATCTTGCGCAGGATGCGACGCATGATTTTTCCCGAACGCGTCTTCGGCAGGCCCGGCGCCCACTGGATGTGGTCGGGCGCGGCGATCGGGCCGATCAGTTTGCGCACGTTCGCGACGAGCTCCTTGCGGAGTTCCTCGCTCGCCGCGATGCCGGTTTTCAACGTGACGTACGCGTAGATACCCTGGCCCTTGATGTCGTGCGGAAAACCGACTACGGCGGCTTCGGCAACGTGGTGGTGTTCGACCAGCGCGCTCTCGACTTCGGCGGTGCCGATGCGGTGGCCGCTGACGTTGATCACGTCGTCGACGCGGCCAGTGATCCAGTAATAACCATCTACGTCGCGACGACAACCATCGCCGGTGAAGTACATGCCCGGATAGGTCTTGAAATAGGTGTCGATGAAGCGCTGATGATCGCCATACACGGTGCGCATCATCCCCGGCCATGCATCGAGCAACACGAGGTTGCCTTCGCAGGCGCCTTCGAGGATGCGGCCTTCGGTGTCGACGATCGCGGGACGCACGCCGTAGAACGGCAGCGTCGCTGACCCGGGTTTCTGCGGAATCGCGGCGGCCAAGGGCGTGATCAGGATGCCGCCGGTTTCGGTCTGCCACCACGTGTCGACCACCGGACAACGTGAATCGCCGACGACCTTGAAATACCAGCGCCATGCTTCGGGATTGATCGGTTCGCCGACGCTGCCGAGCAGACGCAGCGACGCGCGCGATGTCGCCTTCACCGGTGCATCGCCTTCGCGCATCAGCGCGCGGATCGCTGTTGGCGCGGTGTAGAAGATCGTGACCTTGTGGCGATCGATGACGTTCCAGAAGCGCGAGGTGTCCGGATAGTTCGGCACGCCCTCGAACATCAGCGAGGTCGCGCCGTTCGCGAGCGGTCCGTAAACGATGTAGCTGTGGCCGGTGACCCAGCCGACATCGGCGGTGCACCAGTAGATGTCTTCCTCACGCAAATCGAATACGCATTCGTGCGTGTATGCGGCGAACAACAGATAGCCGCCGGTGGTATGCAGAACGCCTTTCGGCTGTCCAGTACTGCCGGATGTGTAGAGCACGAACAGCGGATCTTCCGCATTCATGCGTTCGGGTTCGCAGGTCGCAGGTTGCGTATCGACCACGGCGTCGTACCAGCGATCGCGCGGCATCTGCATCGCGACCACACCGCCGGTGTTGCGCACGACGAGCACGGTTTCCACCGACGCGGCGCCCTGACGCCTGAGCGCTTCGTCGACGTTGGCTTTCAGCACGACGGTCTTGCCGCCGCGTCGACCTTCATCGGCAGTGATCACGAGTTTCGCGGTGCAATCGGCGATGCGCCCGGCCAGCGAATCCGGCGAGAAGCCGCCGAACACGACCGTGTGCACCGCACCGATCCGCGCGCACGCGAGCATCGCGACCGCCGCTTCGGGAATCATCGGCAGGTAGATCGCAACCCGATCGCCCTTGCCGACGCCAAGATTGCGCAGCGCATTCGCGAGCCGGCACGTGCGCGCGTGCAATTCGCGATAGCTGATGCGCTGCGGGGCGACGGATGGATCGTCGGCTTCCCAGATCAGCGCGGTCTTGTCGCCGCGCTTTTCAAGATGGCGGTCGAGGCAGTTGACGCTTGCGTTCAATTCGCCGTCGGCGAACCAGCGGATGCGCAAATCGCTCGCGTCGAAACTCACGTCGCGAATCTGCGTCGGTATGCGATACCAGTCGAGACGTTTGGCGACATCGGCCCAGAACGCATCGGGGTCGGCGATGGAGCGCGCGTAGTCGCGGCGGTAGTCGTCGGGCTTGATCGCAGCGCGCGCGACGAACGCGGCGGATGCTGGATGGATGGACACGGAGTGGATCGGTTCGGGCATGGCGCGCACTTCCTCGGCTGCAATGACCGATTCTAGAACGCGAAGGTCATGCTGCGCTCAGCGCGGCGGTCGCGCTTCCACATGGCGCTTGAATGCGGCCAGGTCGGCGGCGAGAGCGCGCCGGAATCCGCCGGCGAACAAACGCCCGACACGCTTGAAGAACCAGCCCATGCCCTCGATGCGGGCATCCAGGTGCAGGCAGGTGCCGACGGCGACCGGCTCGAGCCGATAGCTGAAATGGTAGTCGCCGCGGCGCGACGAGCCTTCGCGGCCGTCCACGTGCAGTGCGAACGATTGCGGCGGTTGCGCGGCGATCACCTCGAACACTTCGGTCGCATCGCGGCCGAACATCTTGCGGGTTTCGCGAAAGCGCTTGCCGATCGCGAACGCGTCATCACCGATCACTTCCAGCCGCACCAGATTCGGCATCCAGCGCGACCAGCTCGCGATATCGGTCAGCTCCGCCCACACGATGGCAGGCCGAGCGGCGATGGTCTCGATCAGTTCCAGAGTCAGCGGCATCGCGCGATGACCTCCGACGTACGGCGACTCAACGCGCGGCGATCGCGTAGCCCTTCATGCGCATCGAGAAATCCTGCAGGGCGCGGATGCCGGTTGCCTCGGCTTCGGCGCACCAGGCCTGCAGGCGCTGCAGCGTCGCGCTCGCATCGATCGAGCGCTCTTCAAGCACTGCCGCCAGGCGCGCGCGGAACTCGACCAGCGTGGCCAGTTGCGGACGCCGCGACACGAAGGCCTGCAACCGCTCGCGCGCGCCGGCGTCGAGCCAGCGACCGCCATCGGCCAGGCCCTTGCGCAGCTCGCGCGGCAGCTTCGGCTGATGCTCGGCGGCGGCGCGCTCGGCGCGCAGCGCGGGGCGCATCACGTGGCGGTAGTAGTCGGTCATCGCCTGGAAGCGATGGGTCAGCAACGCCTTGAGGGTTTCGCCATCGGGCATCGGGATGTTCGGGCGCACATCGAGCGACGGCGCGACGCGCAGCACCTTGGCTAGGCCCATCGCTTCAAGCAACTTGATCGCGGCCCAGCCGATGTCGAACTCGAACTTGCGCAGCGCGAATTTCGCCGAGCTCGGAAACGCATGGTGGTTGTTGTGCAGCTCTTCGCCGCCAATCCAGAACCCCCATGGCGTGAGGTTGGTCGCGGTGTCGGTGGTTTCGAAATTGCGATAGCCCCACCAGTGGCCGATGCCATTGACCACGCCCGCGGCCCAGAACGGAATCCACAGCATCTGGATCGCCCAGATCGCCACGCCGATCACACCGAACAGCGCGACGCTGATGAACAGCATCACGGTCGGACCCAGAGTCGGATACTTCGCGTAGAGATGGCGCTCGATCCAGTCGTCCGGGCAACCCTTGCCGTATTTCTCGATCGACGCGCGGTCGGCGCGCGCTTCGCGGTACAGTTCTACGCCCTGCCACATCACTTTGCGGATGCCACGCACCTGCGGGCTGTGCGGGTCTTCCTCGGTCTCGCACTTGGCGTGGTGCTTGCGATGGATCGCCGCCCACTCCCTGGTGATCATCGATGTCGTCAGCCACGTCCAGAAACGGAAGAAATGCGCGAGCACGGGATGGAAATCCACCGCGCGATGCGCCTGGCTGCGATGCAGGTACAGGGTGACCGAGAAAATGGTCAACTGGGTCACGACTAGGAAATAGATCGCGATTTCAAGCCAGCCGAAACCGCTAAGACCTTCGGTCAGCCAGCTATAGAATGCGGGGGACATGGTGGACTCCACGGGATATCCGGACATGATGGGGCTTGACTGGTCGCCTTGCCACTGTGCGGCCGGGTATGGGGCCACCTTGTTCAGCTTGCCGGCATATCCGCCTTTACCGGCCGCCACGATGCCCGCCCATGCCTGAATTGCCCGAAGTAGAAACCACCCGGCGCGGCCTCGCCCCGCACCTGATCGGCCGCCGTGTGCTCGGCGCGACCCTGCGCCGGCCCGACCTGCGCTGGCCGATCGCGCACGAGATCGTCGCCGAACTGCCGGGGCAGCGCATCGCGGCCGTCATCCGCCGTGCGAAGTATCTGCTGGTCGAGGCCGAAACCGGCAGCGCGCTGCTGCACCTGGGTATGTCCGGCAGCCTACGGGTGCTGCCTTCGATGACCGCACCCGGCATCCACGACCACGTCGATATCGCGCTCGATTCGGGCAAGCTGCTGCGTTTCAACGATCCGCGCCGATTCGGCTGCCTGCTCTGGCAGCCGGTCGGAACCGTCCACGAATTGTTGGCCGGACTCGGGCCGGAACCACTGTCCGAGGATTTCGATGGCGATCATTTGTGGCGGCTGAGCCGTAGCCGTTCCGCACCGGTGAAGAACTTCCTGATGGATCAATCCGTCGTGGTCGGAGTCGGCAACATCTACGCAGCCGAAGCCCTGTTCCACGCCGGCATCGCCCCGCGCCGCGCGGCCGGACGCGTCAGCCGCGCACGGTATGCGGCGCTCGCCGCTGCGGTCAAGGAAATCCTCGCGCATGCGATCACGCGCGGCGGCACCACCCTGCACGATTTCCTCGCGCCCGACGGAGCGCCCGGTTATTTCGAGCAGGAACTGCTGGTCTATGGCCGGGCCGGCGAGCGTTGCAAAACGTGCAAGACGCCGCTGCGTTCAGGCGCGCTGGGCCAGCGCGCGACCGTCTGGTGCCCGCGTTGCCAGCGTTAATCTGCTAAAACGCAAAACCCGGAACCGACCGGTCGCCGAACCGCTATAGTTCCCGCCATGGCGACCGACGCGGACATCACGACTTTGCTCACGGCCGCGCGCGGCGGCGATCGCGGCGCGCTGGACAACGTGCTGGCTACGCTTTATCGCGAACTGCATACGATGGCGCGACGCCAGCTCAACGGCCAGCGCGGCGGCACCCTGGACACCACCGCGCTGGTGCACGAGTCGTACTTCAAGCTGATCCGCAGCCAGAACGCCGAGTTCGCCGACCGCGCGCATTTCTTCGCCTACGCCGCGACCGCGATGCGCAGCGTGGTGGTGGACTACGCGCGCCAGCGCCTGAGTCAGAAGCGCGGCGGCGACCAGCAGCGCGTCACCGACCTGCCCGACGACATCACTTCGGGCATGAGCATCGGCGAGGACATGCTGCAACTCGACAGCGCGCTGCAACGATTGAGCGAAATGGACGCGCGGCTCGCGAAGGTGGTCGAACTGCGCTATTTCGCCGGCCTGTCGGAGGCCCACATCGGCGAGCTGCTGGAATGCTCCGAGCGCACCGTGCGCCGCGACTGGCAGAAAGCGCGGCTGTTCCTGCTGGCGGAACTGCAACCGGGCTGAGGTGCACGTGCATCCGGAACTCTGGTCACGCGTCGCCCCTGTTCTGGACGAGTTGCTTGAACTCGCGCCCGCCGATCGCGATGCACGGCTAGCCGCGCTCGATGCCGATGATCCGGAAATGACGGCCGAACTGCGCCGGATGCTGGCACTGGAATCGGCACGCCCGGACTTCCTGTCCACGCCGGTTTCCGACGCTTCGCTGCAGGCGTCGATGCCGGGCGCGCGGGTCGGGCCCTACAAACTGCTGCGGATGATCGGCGAGGGCGGCATGGGCCAGGTCTGGCTGGCCGAGCGCGCCGACGGGCTGTTCGAGCGCCGGGTCGCGCTGAAACTTCTGCGGCCGGGTTTCGCCGACGCCGGCCTGCGTGCACGCTTCGATCGCGAGCGGCAGATCCTGGGCAGCCTCGGCCACGAACTCGTGGCGCGCCTGCTGGATGCAGGGTTCGGCGCGGACGGCCAACCCTATCTCGCCCTCGAATACGTTGAGGGCCTGACCATCCTCGAGTACGCGAACCAGCGCAAACTCACCGTCGTACAGAAGTTGAACCTGTTCCTGCAGGTATGCAGCGCCGTCAGCCATGCACATGCGAGCCTGGTCGTGCACCGCGACCTCAAACCGTCGAACATCATGGTCACGCCGGGCGGTGCGGTGCGCCTGCTGGACTTCGGCATCGCCAAATTGCTCGACGCGCCCGGCCGCGACATGAGCACCGAAACCACCCGTGCCGGCACCCGCGCATTCACCCTGCACTACGCCGCGCCCGAACAGATCCGCGGCGAGCCGGTCACTACCGCGACCGATGTG
>JANXZP010000174.1 GCA_025355485.1 Pseudomonadota bacterium | reverse complement strand
CCGACCATGATGCCGACGTCGATCGCCGTGTTGTTCGCGGTGATGCCGTGTGCGGCGAAGCCGTGCTGCAGGTTGTGGAACTGTCGCGAGGAATCCAGCAGTGCTTTCGACGGAATGCAGCCGACGCGCAGGCACGTGCCGCCGAGCGCGGGCTTGCCGTCCTTGCCGAGCGCATCGTCCACGCACGCGGTCTTCAGCCCGAGTTGCGCGCAGCGGATCGCGGCGACATAACCGGCCGGACCGGCGCCGATGACGATGACATCGAATTGCTCACTCATCTTTGATCCTTGATTTGGTTCTTCGCGCAACGAAAGATCTGGATTACAGACCCAGCAGCATCCGGTGTGGATTTTCGAGCTGGTTCTTGATGTCGACCAGGAACAGCACCGCATCCTTGCCATCGATGATGCGGTGGTCGTAGCTGATCGCGATGTACATCATCGGCGCGGCGACGACCTGGCCGTTCTCGACGATCGCGCGTTCCTTGATCGCGTGCATGCCGAAGATCGCCGACTGCGGCGGATTCACGATCGGCGTGGAGAACAGCGAACCGAACGTGCCGCCGTTGGTGATCGTGAAAGTGCCGCCCTGCAGGTCTTCGAGTTTCAGCCCGCCTTCGCGTGCTGCCTTCGCGTAGTTGCCGATGGCCTTCTCGATGTCGGCGAAGCCCATCGATTCGGCATTGCGCAGCACTGGCGTGACCAAACCTTTTTCGGTGGACACCGCAATCGAGATGTCGGCGTAACCGTGATAGATCACGTCATTGCCATCGACCGATGCGTTGACCACCGGATGGCGCTGCAGTGCGTTCGCGGCAGCCTTGACGAAGAAGCTCATGAAGCCGAGCTTGACGCCATTGGCCTTCTCGAATGCTTCGCCCTGCGACTTGCGCATGTCCATCACGGCTTTGAGGTTGACCTCATTGAACGAAGTCAGCATCGCGATCGAATTCTTCGACTGCATCAGGCGCTCGGCGATCTTCGCGCGCATGCGCGTCATCGGCACGCGTTCTTCCGGGCGTGCGCCGGCTGGCGCTGGCGCGGAAACTTTCGTAGCGCCGGCAGCAGGAGTCGCAGCACCGCCCGAGCGCATGTAATTGACCAAGTCTTCCTTCGTCACCTGATTGCCGCGACCAGTACCGGCGATGTTCGCGGGATCGAGTTTGTTCTGTTCGGCAGTGAAGCGTCCACCCGGCGAGAGCGCCGATGTGTCCGCCGTCGCCGCGGCAGGTGCGGCTGCTTTTGCAGCGGCAGGTGCGGACGGTGCAGCAGCGGCTGGAGTAGCTTTGGCTGGCGCAGACGCAGCTGCACCTTCCTCAATGATCGCGAGCAATTGCGAACTGGTGACCGTAGCGCCGACCTCGAATTTGATTTCCTTCAGTACGCCATCGGCAGGCGCCGGCACTTCGAGCACGACCTTGTCGGTTTCCAGGTCGACGAGGTTTTCGTCGCGCTTGACCGCATCGCCGGGCTTCTTGTGCCACGCCGCGATGGTCGCGTCGGAAACGGATTCGGGAAGTACCGGGACTTTGACTTCGATGCTCATGATGGATGTCCTGAGTGTGTAGCGATTTGTTTATTCAATGACCACGCTGTCGCCGAGCTTGCCGACCAATGCCGCTTCGACGAGTTTCGCCTGTTCGGCCTGGTGGGTGGACAAATGTCCGCAAGCCGGTGCAGCCGATCGCGTACGTCCGGCGTAGTACAGCGTTTGACCAGTTTGCAGGCAGCGCGAAAGATGATGCTGGATCTGGTACCACGCGCCCTGGTTCATCGGCTCTTCCTGGCACCACACCAGGCTCTTCGCTTTCGCAAAGCGCCTGAGTTCCTCGGATAATTCGGTGCGCGGGAACGGGAACAGTTGCTCGGCGCGCACGATCGCAACGTTGTCGATCTTGCGCTTCGCGCATTCCTCGACGAGGTCGTAATAGACCTTGCCGGCGCAGACCACGACGCGCGAAACCTTCTTCGCGTCGGCGCTGGCATCGCCGATGAATTCCCTGAAGCCGCCCGATGCGAGTTCGTCCAGCGACGACACAGCGAGCTTGTGTCGCAGCAGCGATTTCGGCGTCATCACGACCAGCGGCTTGCGGGTTTTGCGCAGCATCTGCCGGCGCAGCAGGTGGAAGATCTGCGCGGGCGTGGTCGGCACGCAGACCTGCATGTTGTCGAGCGCGCACAGTTGCAGGAAACGTTCGAGCCGCGCCGAGGAATGTTCCGGGCCTTGCCCTTCATAACCATGCGGCAACAGCAGGGTCAGGCCGCACAGGCGGTTCCACTTCGATTCGCCGGAGCTGATGAACTGGTCGATCACCACCTGCGCGCCATTCGCGAAATCGCCGAACTGCGCTTCCCAGATGTCGAGCGTGGTCGGATCGGCGCTTGCGAATCCGTATTCGAACGCCATCACCGCTTCCTCGCTGAGCAGCGAATCGATGATGGTGACGTCCAGCGGATCGGTCACGAACTCTCGCAGCGGGAAATAATCCGGGCCGCCGTTCTGGTCG
>JANXZP010000170.1 GCA_025355485.1 Pseudomonadota bacterium | reverse complement strand
GCGACCATGTGTACAGGCCGGCGCCGAGCTTGCGGATCATGCCCGCGCGCAGCATCAGCCGATGGCTGGCGATCTCGGCATCGGCGGGTGTTTCGCGGGTGGTGCTGAGATGGAATTGCGACAGGCGCATGGAGGCATCATTGGCGGGAGCGGATCGGCATTGTAGCGACCGACGGCTCGCACCGCAGGTTTCGGCATGTACATGCGATACATCGGATGCGAGTACGCGACGCGAATCCGCGAGCAGCGAATCAGCGCGGCGGCGCCGGCTTGCTGGCGGTTCGCGTCGTGGCGACGCTGCCACCCATCGGCACGATATTGCGGTTCGGGTCGATCCGCACGATCGTGTATTGGCGTCCGTGCGGCGCATGGTTGGTGATGTTCACCACGCCGTTCGCATCGATCCAGCGATACAGGACGGGATCGGCAACATCGTGCGATCGCGCATCATGCTGCGCGGAACCGGACGGGTTCCGATGGACGTTCTCGTGCCCGGGCTGCGTCCACCACGCCAGCCCCACGCCCAGTGCGAGCGCCGCGAGCGCTGCCCAGCCCCAATGAAGTTGCATGCGCAGGCCCGGTTATTTCCCGCAGAACTGGATCACCTGCTGGTTGGCATGGGCAATTGCCGCAGTTCGCTCCGCGGACGAAACCGGCGCCGGCTTGCCGGTGCCCTTGGTGTCGAGGTTTGCGCTCGGATGACCGGCCAGCAGTGCCGCATTGCTGCGGGCGGTGTCGCAGTTTTTCTGCTCGAGTGCCGTCCTGGCGGACGACCTGGTCGAGGTCGGTATGGGTGTTGACGAACTCGCCCATGCGGCCGATTCCGTCGAGGAGCCACCGGCCGGCGTGATCGTTTCGTACTTCTGCCCTTCCGGCGGCGACTGCGAATAGTGCGATTGACCGCTGCTGTCTTTCCACTTGTAGACAGGATCGGCGGCAAGGGCGCCCGCAGTGGCCAGCAGTCCGATCGCGGACGACAGCAGGAGCAGGGATGGCAGGGACGGATTCGATATGCGCATACGACCTCCGGGGGAACGCTGGTCAGGATGGGCGGGCAACGGTACGGCTGGGTGGCGCGTCGTAGCCGGACGGTACACTCTATCCATCTTGCTTGCACGAGGCCAGCCCATGGACGATACCAACAGACCGGTCCCGCGGTCGCGAGGGATTTACCTGTTGCCGAACCTGCTCACCACCGGCGGGATGTTCTCGGGCTTTTACGCGATCCTCGCCGCTGCGGACCACCATTTCGAGAATGCCTGCATCGCGGTCTTCATCGCCGCCATGTTCGATGGCATCGATGGCCGCATCGCACGATTGACCGGCACCAGCACCGAATTCGGCGTGCAGTACGACTCGCTGGCCGACCTGGTCAGCTTCGGCATGGCGCCGGCGCTGGTGATGTACCACTGGGCGTTGTCGATGCTGAAGCACGACAGCATCGCGATCGGCAAGGCCGGCTGGGCAGCAGCGTTCCTGTACGCGGCGTGCGCGGCGCTGCGGCTGGCGCGTTTCAACACCCAGGTCGGGGTGGTGGACAAGCGCTGGTTCATCGGGCTGTCCAGCCCGGCAGCGGCGGCGGTGATGATGTCGTTCGTATGGACGATGGAGGAATGGGGGCGCTACACGGGCGAACAACTGCGCTACGTCGCGCTGGTATTGACCGTTTGTTCGGGCCTGTTGATGGTCAGCCGTTTCCGCTACACCAGCTTCAAGGGCGGGCGCGCGGATCCCTCGCCGCCAAGTGAACGCGTGCCGTTCCTGTTGCTGTTGGTCGTGGTGTTGGTCATCGTGACGATCTTCATTTATCCGGCGAGGTTGCTGCTGACGATCTGCGGTTTGTATGCGCTGTCCGGCCCGGGGATGTGGGTCTGGCAGAAGCTGCGTCGCAGTCGCGGATCGGAGCAGGGCGCACCATGAGCTCGGCGTGGTCGGTCGAACAGCAGCGTTGCCTGACGGCGTTGGGCTACACGTTGTATCGCTCGGCGGTGTTGCCAGCGTCCGGTGCGCAGACGACTGCGGCGATCGCGGACGTTACCGAGACCGCGATCGACCCGCTGCTGCGCGCGCTGCTATGCGCGGCGGGCTTTGATCCAGCGAGCCGCGATCGCTTGCAGATCGATGCGGACGACTGGATGCGCAAGCACCGGATTCCTTCGCTCGTCCAATTGCGCAACGATCCAGCCGCCAAGCGCGCGCTGTGGCCGCAACTGCGCGCATCGCGTCGGAAGCGCGATCCGTCGTGAACGCCGCCGTCGCACCGCTGCCGCGCCTGCGCCCGCTGCACGCGAGCGATCTGGATGCGTTGATGCGGATTGAAAATCGCGCCTACGAATTCCCGTGGACCGAGGCCATCTTCCGCGACTGCCTCGCCGCTGGATACGAATGCTGGGTGCTGGAAGAGGGCGGGATGTTGCTCGGCTACGGCGTGCTCAGCGCGGCCGCCGGCGAGGCGCATATCCTCAATGTCTGCGTTGCGATCGAGTATCAGGGTCGCGGACTCGGCCGCCTGCTGGTGCGCAGGCTGCTCGATCTCGCGCGCTGGCATCGCGTCACGCAAGTCTTCCTCGAAGTGCGCCCGTCGAATCCGAACGCGATCGCCCTGTATCACTCCGAGGGCTTCAACGAGATCGGCCGTCGCACCAACTATTACCCCGCGAAGAAAGGCCGCGAGGA
>JANXZP010000150.1 GCA_025355485.1 Pseudomonadota bacterium | reverse complement strand
CGTTGGCGTTCGAGGGCGAGCTTGAACTGACTGACGTAGTTGTAAGCCTCGGTGCGCCTGCTCTTGCGAACCTGTTCCTTGTAGCTGGACACTGCAATGGCCGCCAGGATCGCGACCACCACCATCACGATCAGCAATTCGATCAAGGTGAAACCACGTTCGCGACGCATGGCGCTCCCCTCCGGCGTGTCTTCTGGCACCATGCTACCACCGGTGACTGGTGGTGGCCGGGTGTGGCGAACGCCCATCCCCCCGATTGCGCCGCTCATCCGCAAGTCCTTGTCCGCTCGGACCGGGCCGGTTCACAGTTGCACGCATTGCCGGGGGTGTGCCTTGTCCAGACGTTCCGTGCCCGCTTCTAACAGACTCGATCCAACCAGGCTCGATCCAATGAGGCTCGATTCTTCAATCAGGCCCGATTCAATCAAGCCCGATTCAATCAAGCCCGATCAGGCCGGCTTCACCTTGGTCGAGTTGATGGTCGTGCTGGCGGTGGTGCTCATCCTGCTGTTGATCGCGGTGCCGTCTTTCGCCGACATCCTCGACCGCTATCGCGTACGCGGTGCGGCCGATGCCGCCATCGCGCTGGTCGCGGACGCGCGCAGCGGCAGCGTGCAGAGTAACCGCGATGTCGCGGTCAGTTTCGGCGGGACGGATCCGGCCTGGTGCATCGGCGCCAACGGCGCGGTCGCACCCGCGACCCTCGGCAACGTGGTGCCGGCGGCGATCCCCTGCGTCTGCACCACGTCGAGCAATTGCACGGTCCTGAACAACGCCACGGCCGGCAGCGCCGGCCAGCAAACGCTCGCTCTCCAAAGCACCGACTACAGCGGCGTCACCATGGGCACGCGGCCCTCGTCGTTCACCTTCAGCGGCCGGTTCGGCGATGTGCAGCCACTGGGCTCGAGCAGCGTCATCTTCACGTCGCCGAAAAGCAAATACCAGATCCAGATGACCGTCGCGCCGCTGGGTCAGGCCAGTCTGTGCACTCCTTCGGGCCAACCAGCCATTCCGGGGATCTCGTCATGCTGAGACCAACCTTGCAACTCCGGCAGTCCCAGCGCGGCGTCACCCTGATCGAGCTCATGATCGCCCTGGTGGTCGGCCTGATCATCAGCGGTGCCGCGCTCGCGCTGGTCGCCGCAATCATCAAGTCCAATTCCGATACCGTGCGATCAACCCGCCTGACCCAGGAATTGCGCGCCACCGCCGAGGTCATCGCACGCGACCTGCGCCGCGCACGCAGCGACACCGATCCCATCTCGAATGTCGGCACCACGCCGTTGCTGACCGCGTGCAACACCATCGACACCACCACAACCGGCTGTGTTACCTACGGCTTCGACTGCAGCGGTTCCGCCGCCGGATCCTTCAGGGCGGTCGACCTGGTCACCAGCTCGAGTATTGGCAAGATTCGCCTGCTGACCGCGACCGCTGGCGCACCAGCGTGCCCGACCAGCGCCACCGGCACCCAGATCAGTTCCGACGCGGTCAACATCACCGCCCTGACGTTCACCAAGGTCGGTACGGATGCCGTGACGATCAGTCTGACCGGCAAGCTTGCCGACGAGCTGAGTTCGAGTTTAAGCAATCGGGCCACGCGCGCCTCGCTGACCCGCAGCATCACCCAGGAAGTCCGCATCCGTTCCCCCCAGGTTCAATGAGCAAGGGCATCAGGAGTCCAGTCATGCAATCCGCCAAACGCCAGTCCGGCACGGTCCTGATCGTCGTCATCATGCTGCTGTTGCTGGCCAGCGTGATGACGTTTTTCACCTTGAATGTCGGCATCTTCGAGCAGCACAGCTCCGGCAACGACCTCAAGGCGAAGATGGTCGGCGAAGTCGCCGAAGCCGGGCTGTCGCAAGGCATGGAATACCTGCACTCGAACCCCACCTTCCTGAGCAACACCGGCAAGTGGACGCAGTGCACCGCCACCGACACGACATTTCCCTGCGGCAGCATCCCCCAGCTCACTACAGCCGGTGCGCAACGGCGTTCCACGATGTACCGCTGGTCGGGCGGCGGCTACGATTTCGACGGCAGCGGCTCGATCACGGGCTGGGAGCTCAAGATGCTGCCGATCACCCTTCCGATCACTACGACCGGCGGTGGTTTTGCCGTCCAGTACGGTGTCGGCGCGGTGCTCTGCCGGGTCGCATTCAAGACCGCCTCTACCGATGCCACCACCTGCACCGACAACGACTCCGCATCGAACAGCAGCGTTGTCACCCTCGTCAGCGTGGCGAAGATCCCGAGCGAGGGCGCGAGCACCACGGTCGTGCAATCAGTCGGTTCCTACAACCTCATCAACAACCTGCCGGCGCTGCCGCCGATCGTCGCGTCGGGCAGCGTGAATATCTACGGCACCCTGCAAGTCGTCACCAATCCCAATGCCGGCGGCACCGGGGTTCCGGTCTCGATCTGGTCGCCGTCGAACTCGTCCGGACACGGCACCGCGAATACCTGCTATTCCAACGATTTCTACACCAACGGCACGGTCGACTGGAGCCATGCGGCGAACCTGCCTACCTTCCCGTTGTGCGATAGCTGCAATTGCAACCCCAGCCTTTCCAGCGTCACGGGCAATTCCATCGCGAACCACAACATCGACATCGTCGATGGCGTGGATGCCACCCTCAACACCACCGGCGGCAATGCTGCACTCCATGTGGATGGCGATCAGACCAAGACCGAGTTTCCCTGCGACTTGTTCCAGAAGGTCTTCAACGTGCAGGCGTGGGAAGACGATTTCCTGGCGAACGGAACCACGGCCGGGCAGGACGGGTTCTGCGAAACGCACCTGATCACGACCTATACGAATCCGAACAACACCACCCAAATAGTCGCGATGGGAGTGGACGAGGCGTATCTGTATGCCAATGCGGACTACATCACGACGTCGAGCAACACCTACAGGTGCGTCAGTGGCTGCGTTGGCACGCTGACTGCGGATAGCTTGCGCACATCAGCCCAGACCGTGGCCGCGGCATCGGGTCTGGTCTGGTGCCAGGACGGCAGTTTCTGCGCCGCGGGTACGGCCGATGCACCGGTGCTGGTCGTCGTCGATGGCGGCACTACGCCGAGCGGCAATGTGTATGGATTGATTTTCCTGCGCTCCACAGACGACCGAACAACGTATCCAACGTCGCCCGTTATCGCAGCCAGTTCGCCATTCCCGGCCTATACGGCATGGCCGGTGCCGCATGAAGACGCGGCATCGCGGCTGTCCGCCGCGACCGGAGGAAATGCCACGTTCAACATGCATGCAAACGGCACTGTCTATGGATCGATCGTGTTGCAGGGCTCGTCCGGCCATATCAACGGCACCTCGGCAGTCGTTTACAACCAGGATCTGCTCACCAACCTCCAGAACAGCGGCAGCTTCGTCAAGTTCGGTGGCGTACCGGGCGGCTGGAACGACACCACTTCCTATTGACCGCGGAGAACCACCATGCGCATCCACTCGCGTTATCGCGGACAGTCCGGCTTCTCGCTGATCGAGGTCATGATCGCGGTCATCGTGCTCGCGACCGGCCTGCTCG
>JANXZP010000059.1 GCA_025355485.1 Pseudomonadota bacterium | reverse complement strand
TTCTACTCGGTGTCGATCAGCGGATACCACATCGCCGAAGCCGGCGCGAACCCGATCAGCCAGCTCGCCTTCACGCTGTCGAATGGTTTCACAATCGTCGAGTACTACCTCGCGCGCGGGATGACGATCGATGACTTCGCGCCGAACCTGTCGTTCTTCTTCAGCAATGGCATGGATCCGGAATACACCGTGATCGGCCGCGTCGCGCGGCGCATCTGGGCGCGCGCGATGCGCGAGCGCTACGGCGCCGACCCGCGCAGCCAGATGATGAAGTACCACATCCAGACCAGCGGCCGTTCGCTGCACGCGCAGGAAATCCAGTTCAACGACATCCGCACGACATTGCAGGCGCTGTACGCGTTGTTCGACAACTGCAACTCGCTGCACACGAATGCCTATGACGAAGCGATCACCACGCCGACTGAGGAATCCGTGCGTCGCGCGGTCGCGATCCAGATGATCATCAACAAGGAACTCGGGCTGAATTTCTGCGAGAACCCGTGGCAGGGCAGTTTCATCGTCGACAAACTCACCGACATCGTCGAGGAGGCCGTCTACAAGGAGTTCGAGGCGATCAGCGAGCGCGGCGGCGTGCTCGGCGCGATGGACACCATGTACCAGCGCGGTAAGATCCAGGAAGAGTCGATGGTCTACGAGCACAAGAAGCACGACGGCTCGCTGCCGCTGGTCGGCGTCAACACGTTCCTGCCGAAGGAGCACGCCGGCGAGATCGCGACCGAGATCGAACTGATCCGCAGCACCGAAGAAGAAAAAGGGCAGCAGATCGCGAACGTCGCCGGCTGGCAAAAGTCACGCAATGTGCTAGCGCCGAAGGGCGAAACCGAACACGCGCATATGGCCGATGCCGACGAGGCCGTCGAACCCGAACAGCACGACGGGCACGGGCTGGCCTACCTGCAGAAGACCGCGCGCGAACGTCGCAACGTGTTCGAGGCGTTGATCGAGGCGGTGAAGACCCACAGCCTGGGGCAGATCAGCCATGCCTTGTACGACGTGGGTGGGGAGTATCGGCGGAACATGTAACGCGACAGGATGGCTGTAGACGCCAAGTGCATGCACTCTTCTTGTGAATTGATCAGTTGGCAGGGGTATCGGGGTTCATGGCGACAATCACGAAACGCTTTACGTTGTTGATCGCCATCACTGCCCTTGGAGCGATCATCGGCGTCTTGCACGGTGGCCCTTGGCTCTGGCTGCACTACATCTGCAAACCGCTGACCATGCTGCTGATCCTGTGGCTGGCTTCGCGCGCCGTCGAACCGGTTTCCCCGCGCTACCGCAGTGCCGTGCTGGCCGGCATCGCCCTGTCGCTGGTCGGCGATGTATTCCTGATGCTGCCTTACGACCTGTTCGTCCCGGGACTGATCGCTTTCCTGCTCGCGCACGTCTGCTACATCATCGCCTTTGTCGCCGGCAGCAACTTCAAGCAGAAGATCGTCGGCGTCGTTGTGTTCGCCGCGGTCGGCGCCGCCAATCTCTACTTCCTGCTGCCAAAACTTCCGCCTGCGTTGATCATTCCGGTGCTGGCCTATGTCGCCGTGCTGACGATCATGGCTGGACTCGCCGCCGCACGTGCATGGGCACTGCACAATGGCGACGCCGGACTGGCCTGCGCTTCGAGCACCGCGGCCATCGGTGGTGCGTTGTTCGTACTCAGCGACTCGCTGCTGGCCTGGGACAAATTCGGCGGCGGCATCGCCCTGTCGCCGCTTTGGGTGCTGGCTTCGTACTACGCCGCGCAGTGGTGCATCGCCCGATCAGTAGATTGCGACATCAGTGGATCGCAGCAACCGAGGCGATGACGATCGATCTGGCCGCGAAAATCATGCTGTTCGCGATCCCGGGATTGTTCATCCGGATGGCGATCGAAGTGCTGGCCGCGCGCCTGATGCGACGCAAGGTCTACAAGCTCAACGACTCTATCAACAGCATTGGCCTTGGCGTGCTGTCGCAGGTCGTCGGCGTGCTCGCCAAGCTGCTGAGCATCGGCATCTATGCCTAGGCCGTGCGGCGCGTGGCCCTGTTCGATCTGTCGGCGAACAATGCGCTGGTGTGGATCAGCGCGTTGGTGCTGTACGACTTCTGCTACTACTGGCTGCACCGCTGCGGCCACGAGGTCAACGTGCTGTGGGCCGCGCATGTGGTCCACCACCAGAGCGAGCGCTACAACCTGAGCACCGCGCTGCGCCAGACCGGCAGCGGCGTGCTGCTGGGCTGGCTGTTTTACCTGCCACTCGCGCTGATCGGTTACCCGGTGCAAGTGTTCGCGGTGGTCGCGGTGATCGACCTGATCTACCAATACTGGATCCACACCGAACTGATCGGCCGGCTGGGCTGGTTCGACCGCGTGTTCGCGTCGCCGTCGAACCACCGCGTGCACCACGCGGTCAACGACAAATATGTCGACAGGAACTACGGCGGCATCTTCATCTTGTGGGATTGCCTGTTCGGCAGCTTCATCGAGGAAGACGACAACGACCCGCCGGTGTACGGCACGCGCGCGCCGCTGCGCAGCTGGAACCCGTTGTGGGCCAACGCCGAGGTGTATTGGGGCCTTCTGAAAGATGCGTGGCACGCCGGGAAGTGGAGCGACAAGCTACGCGTATGGTTCAAGCCGCCGGGCTGGCGGCCGGCCGATGTGGCCGCGCGTTTTCCGAAGCCGGAATTCGACATCGCACGCCCCGAATTCGACCCGCCGGTGTCGCGCTGGCACACGCTGCGCGCCTTCGCGATGTTCGTGGTGGTGCTGGTGGCCGGCGTGGGATTTTTGCAAACCGCCGTGCAACTGCCCTGGTCGAATGCGTTGGCTCATGTGGTGTTTTTGACCGGCAGCCTCGCGTTGCTCGGCGCGCTGCTGGAAGGCGGCCGGCTCGCCCCGTCGTTCTCGCCGCGTTCGCCGCCTGCTGCCATGCGCGGCTTGGTAACATGGACCAGGCCCGGGCCAGCGCGGCCGCTTGCGTAGCGATGAAACCCGATTTCTCGACGCACCATTTCATGAGCAAGGAACCGTACAAGAACCCGGCCGATGCCGAACACTTGGCCGAAAGCCTGCGCATGGCCGGCCTGCCGGCGTGACAAGACATGGAAGAATGATGTCTGGAATCACATCCGATACCGAATCCGAAACCACCGAACCTGCATGGGTCGGCGATGTCCTGCGCTTCTGGTTCGAGGAAATCCCGCACGCCAACTGGTTCGGGAAGGACGCCGCTGTCGACGCGCAAATCCGCGATCGCTTCCTCGCCCTGCACACGCGCCTGCTGGCCGAAGACGGTCGCGGCCTGGAAGCGCCACGCGCGATGCTCGCTGCGGTGATCGTGCTCGACCAGTTTTCGCGCAACATTTACCGCGACGACGCGCGCGCCTACGCCGCTGATCCGATCGCGCGCCGCATCGCCCGATCCGTCATCGACCGGGGCCTCGACGCCGCCATGGCGGCGCAGGAAAAGCGATTCCTCTATCTGCCGTTCGAGCACAGCGAGGATACCCGCGACCAGCACCTGTCGGTCAACCTGATCGAACCGCTCGGCGATCCGGAAATGACCAAGTACGCGATTGCGCACCAGGTCATCATCGATCGCTTCGGCCGCTTCCCGCACCGCAACGCCATCCTCGGCCGCCGATCGACGCCGGAAGAGATCGAGTTTTTGAAGTCGCCGATGAGTTCGTTCTGAAAGAAACGCATCGTGCAAAACGATTTGGTCTGTTGGAGCATGTGACTGTCAATCGCTCTGCCTGCATTGGCCAGAGCGCCCGTTGTCCGTCGGCAAGGACTATCGCTTATGACGCCAACGCATGCCGCTTAAGATTCGCGGATTGCGCGACGCGATGCGGGTCGCGCATCAGCATCACTGCCGCGGCGAGATTCCAGATCAGTTGCGCGAACAGCACGCTGAGCAGCGAGGTCATCGTCATGTCCACCGGCGATGCGGCGATCAATGCGACGACCAATCCGCTCGACACAAACCCGGTCACGCCGATCGCGCGATTGAATCCGATTTTGTGAAGCAGCGCGATCGACCACGCCAGCGTGCCGGCGGCCTGC
>JANXZP010000018.1 GCA_025355485.1 Pseudomonadota bacterium | reverse complement strand
TTCGCCATCGGAAAATATTTCCTCGGTCAGCACCAGCGCAGCGCGATAGTGCTCGCTGGCATAGACGCGGTACGGCCTGGTTTTGGTGAAATAGTCCGGGGCAAGCCGGCGTCCGAAACCTGATTCGATCAGCGACTTCAGCTTCTTCCGGTCTAGCTTGTTCCATCCCGCGTGGCAGCGGATCCGCTCGCCGCGCCGCACCAGCGTACCCGAACCGCGGTGGGTGAACAGCTCCTTCGCCAGTTCATCCGGCCGGGTGATCGATACCGACGACGACAACGGCAACTGCATCAGCAGGTCGTGGATCTGTTCGATCTTCACGCGCATCCCCGAGTGCAGCCACGGTTCGCGCAGCAGGGCCTCGTATTCTGTGCTCAGGTTGATCGAGTCGATCACCGCGCCGTCGCCATCGAGTAGACCGCCGGTGCCGGTGAGGAACACGATCTTGTATGGCTGCAGTTCCTTGACCAGTTCGTTCGCGGCCCAATCGGCGTTGAGGTTGAGGATTTGTCCGCCCGCGGTTTCGCCGAGCGATGCGATCACCGGAATCGAACCGACCTGGATCGCTGCATCGATGCCCGATGTGTGCACGGCCGCGACCTTGCCGACCAGACCGTATTTGCGGCGATTCAGATACTCCGACTCGAACACGCCCGACTGGATCGAGGTCGCACGCACGCCTGCAGCCTGCAGCGCTTCGACGAGCCGCAGGTTTTCCCGCTGGAACACGCGGCGCACGATCGCGAGCGTTTCAGGCGTGGTCACACGCAGACCGTCGATGGTTTTCTTCGCGATGCCGGCAGCGGTCGCCTGCTCGTCAAGCTGCGGGCCTGCTCCATGCAGCACGATCGGCGTCAACCCGACCTGTTGCAAGAACGCGAGCGACGATACGAGCGCATCGAGCTCATCGCGCAGGACGGCGCCGCCGACCTTGACCACGGCGAAACGCGCCGCGTCGAGTTTCGCGAAGCGCTTGAGGTAGAGCTGGATCTCCTTCGCGCTGGCCATGTTGGACAGCAGGCGGACGATCGTGGTGCGCAAGTCGGTCATGGTCACGCGCGACTCAGCATGAGGATGGCGGAAGAAACCTCCGCTCGTCGGCGACGGCGATCGAAGACGGCAGCATGATGTTCATCGGTCAGGGCTCCAGCAGACGTCGGTAGGTACCTGCAGCGGTGTGCAATTGATCGAGCGCGACCCATTCGTCGGCGGTGTGCGCCTGCGCGATGTCGCCGGGGCCGTACACGATCGCGGTCAGTCCGGCCTGCGAGAACAGCGCGGCTTCGGTCCAGAAATCGACCGCGTTGCCGATCGGCAGGCCCAGCGAGTCGGCAAGATCGCACGCCTGCAGGCGACGGTCTTCTGTGGACGGCTGCCCTGATGATGTGCTGTCGCCCGCCGGCAGCGACGGGCCACGGAACGTTTCCTCGTACTGCGCGAGCGTCGCTGGCTCGGCGAAACCGCGGAACGCGGCGTGCAGCACGTCGATGGACTGCGACGGCAATGGGCGGAATCCGAAGCGCAGTTCCGCAGACGGCGCGATCACGTTGGCCTTGATGCCGCCCTCGATGCGGCCGATGTTGAAACGCAGGCCGATGAGTCCGCCGAAACGGTGATGCGCTTCGGACGCCACGAAATCCAGCGCGCGTCCACTCCAGCGCACCGCCTGGTGCAACGCGCTCGCCTCCAGCGCATGCGCGTCGGAAGCGTGGCCAGCGGTTCCCTTGAAGCGCATGAATACCGATGCAATGCCGCGATGCGCGAGCACCGCTTCGCAGCGCGTCGGTTCGGCGACGATGACTTCCTTGAACCGATGATCGCTGGCGAGGAATGCGTTGATGCAGCGCGGATCGTTGGCCTCCTCGTCGGACGTGAACAGGAACGCCGCGTCGCCCCTCGTGCCTTGCGCCGCCGCCAACAGGCAGGCTGCGGCGCCCTTGATGTCGCAGGCCCCAAGACCGACCGCGCGCCAGTCGTCCACGCGAAGCTCGAACGGATCGGCGCTCCATCCGGGCGAATCCGGCACCGTGTCCAGATGCACGTTGAAGACGCGCCGCGGATTGCCGCGCACGGCCAGCAGCGACACCGCACCGGCGCCGTGATCGGTCGTTTTGATCTCGAAGTCTGCCAATTCCGTGCGGAGGTAGCCGAAAATCCCGCCGCAATCGATCGCGCGCGGCGGATTGCGGGTGTCGAACGACACCAGCGCTTCGAGGTGTTCGAGTACGCTATCCAGCATCGGAATTCCCGCCCACGTCGTTCCTGTTGACCTCGGCCCACAACGTGGAACTCATGCCGTAGAGCTTGATGAATCCTTCGGCCTCCGCGACGCCCCAATCCGCCGACTGCGCATAGGTCGCGCCTTTCGCGTTGAGGATATGCGGCGACTCCACCGCGACCGCGTGCACGTTGCCGCCGTGCGTCTGCAGCGTCACCATGCCACTGACGCAACGCTGGCTCGACTGCAGGAAGGCTTCGAGATCGGCCTTCAACGGGTCATGGAAGAAGCCCTCGTACACGAGTTCGATCCATTGCTTCGCGACTGCAGGCTTGCAGCGGTTCTGCGCCTTGCTGAGCACGGCTTCCTCGAGCGCGCGATGCGCGGCGAGCAACGCGACCAGGCCAGGCGCCTCGTACACGATGCGACCTTTCAGTCCGATGGTGGTATCGCCGGTGTACATGCCGCGACCGACACCATGGCGCGCAAACTCGCGGTTGAGCCTCGCCAGCAATTCATGCCCGGCGATGCGCTCGCCATCCAGCGACACTGCTTCACCGTTCTCGAATCCGATCTTCACCTGCATCGGCGCCTGCGGCCACTCTGCGCGCGGCGCGCACCAGCCGCGCGCGCCCTCGCCCGGCGCCTGCCAGCGATCGATCTCGCCACCGGACATGGTCAAGCCGAGCAGGTTCTCGTTGATCGTGTACGCCTTCTGTTTCGCGCGCACGCCGAAGCCGCGCTGTTCAAGGTAGAGCTGCTCGTATGCGCGCGTCTGCGTGTGTTCCTTCTGGATCTCGCGGATCGGCGCGACGATCGTGTAGTCGCCGAGCGCCTTGACCGAAAGATCGAAGCGCACCTGGTCGTTGCCCATGCCGGTGCAGCCGTGCGCGATCAGTTTCGTCCCGAGTTCGTTGCAGCGCTTGAGCGCGGCTTCGACGATCAGGTAGCGGTCGGACACCAGCAACGGATACTGGCCCTGGTAACCCTCACCCGCCATCACGAATGGCACGACGAATTCGCGCCACAACGCCGGGCCTCCATCGATGGTGACGTGCGATGCAGCGCCGAGTTCGCTCGCGCGCGCCTCGATGCAAGCGCGCTCATCCGCATCCACGCCGCCGGTATCGGCGAACACCGTGTGCACGCGATAGCCGCGCTCGATCAGCCACGGCACGCAGAAACTGGTGTCGAGACCGCCGGAAAAGGCGAGGACGATATCCTGGTTCATGGGTAGCGAGTCCTTGGTCATTGCGAAACCAGCGCAGCCATCACCGCCTTCTGCACGTGGAGGCGGTTCTCTGCTTCCTCGATCGCGAGGCAGTTCGGCGAGTCCATCACCGCATCGGTGGCCTTGACGTTGCGGCGTAGCGGCAGGCAGTGGCTGAACACGCCGTTGTTGGTCAGCGCCATCTTCGCCTCGTCGACGATGAAGTGCTTGTGTGCGTCGCGAATGGTTTTTTCCCGTTCCCAGCGGCCGAAGTATGGAATCGCGCCCCAGCTTTTCGCGTAGACGACGTCGGCACCGCGATACGCCGCGGCTGGATCGTGGCTGATCGCGAGCGAGCCACCGCTTTCGGCGACGTTCTGCGCGGCCCATTGCATGTAGCGCGCGTCGAGTACGTACTCCGGCGTCGGGCACAGCAGGGTCACGTCCATGCCCATGCGCGTGGCGATGGTCAGCGCGGAGTTCGCGACGGCGGTGTTGAGCGGTTTCGGGTGGTACGTCCAGGTCAGAACGTATTTCTTCCCGCGCAAATCGGAGGTGCCGAAGCGTTCCTGCAACGCGAGGATATGCGCGAGTTCCTGCATCGGATGGGTGATCGTTTCCATGTTGATCACCGGGACGCTTGAATATTTCGCGAAGCCGCGCAACACCGCGTCTTCGCGATCCACCGACCAGTCCTGGAATTTCGGAAATGCACGCACGCCGATCAGGTCGGCATAACGCGACAACACACCCGCGACTTCGGCAATGTGTTCTTCGGTATCGCCGTCCATCACCGTGCCAAGATTGAATTCGATCGGCCACGCATCCTTGCCCGGCGCCAGCACGACCGCATGGCCACCGAGCTGGAATGCACCAACCTCGAAGCTCGTACGCGTACGCAGCGATGGGTTGAAGAACACCAGCGTGATGGCCCTGCCCTTGAGTTCATCGCCGAAGGTGTTGCGCTTGAACGCAGCGGCGCGCGCGAGCAAGGCATCGAGTTCGGCGCGGCTCCAGTCCTGGGTGTTGAGAAAATGTCTTGGTGCGGATTGCATGATGTGTTCCGTACGTTGTGGCGGATCGAATTCCGCGATAAGGATCAGCCTTGTTGGTTTGTTCCCGCGTCAAGACGAAAAAACCCGGCGCATGGCCGGGTTTTTTCGGTGAATCGAAAAGCGCGGAAACCCGCTACCCAGCTCGCGATGGAAGGCAGAGCGGTCGGCGCGCGCGCGAGGTCATCCCCGCCGCCATGCGGGCGGAGGTCAGGATGTCGGCGTTGGCTCGGAGTGCATGCATGGGGTGAAGTTTTGCATGGATGCCGGTGCTACGCAAGGCGACCGCGTCGTAAATTACCGATCCCACACAGCACGACGCCCCTGCAAATGAAGCAGAGGCGTCGGTGCGACGATCATGAAACTGCCGGAAGTCAGCGGCGCGGCGGCGGCATGTCGTCATCGGCCGGCGTCACCGCGACGCGCACGCGGATGCGGTTGCCCGGATCGTAGGACATGCGCGCGACATACACATCGCCCTTGTAGCTGTATTCGACGTCGTAACCGGCGACGCGGCGATCGTCGCGTTCGACGTCCACCGGTCGGCACGAACCCTGCTGATAGCGATTCGAATCGCTGTTCTTGGCGATGTTGTGGCCGATGAATCCACCGGCCACCGCGCCTCCGATCGTCGCCGCCTTGCGACCATCGCCCTTGCCGACCGTGTTGCCGAGCGCGCCGCCGACGACCGCTCCAAGCACGGTGGTGCCGGTCGTGTCCTTCTGTACGCGCTGATAGCCGCCGTCGTCGCACTGCTGCTGATCGACGGTGCGGTAGGTTTCGTAGGACGGGGTCGCGCGCAGCACGGTCGCGTAGCCGTAGCTCACGCCTTCGTTGCGCTGGCCATAAGGCTGCGCGTCAGCGACGGGAGCCAGCAATGCGAGCGATGTCGCGAGAGCCAGCGGGGCGAGCAGATAGCCGGATTTCATGGCGGAGCTCCTGTTTGTATGTTCGTGGCGAACCTGACGCGTATTTCATCATCCGCCCGCTGAACCATACCTGATAACGCTTTGTGAACAATGTCCGGTTGCTACACTTGCCTACGTCTCCATCAGATCAATGCCCGTGCGCCTCTATAACACCCTGAACCGCTGCGTCGAAGACTTCGTTCCGACCGATCCCAGCCGCGTGACGCTCTACGTCTGCGGCCCGACCGTGTACAACTACATCCACATCGGCAACGCGCGCACCTTCCTGGTGTTTGACCTGCTCGCGCGCGTGCTCAAGCGCCGCTTTCCAAACGTCGTGTACGCGCGCAACATCACCGACATCGACGACAAGATCAACGCCGCCGCGCGCGAGATGAATGCACCGATCGGCACGATCACCGCGCGTTTCGACACGGCCTTCGTCGACGACATGTACGCGCTGGGTCTGCTGACGCCGGACGTGGTGCCCTACGCCACTGCGCATATTCCGCAGATCGTCGCGATGTGCGAGCGATTGATCGCCAGCGGCCACGCTTACGCCGCCGAAGGCCACGTGCTGTTTTCTGTGGCCAGTTTCGCGGATTACGGCAAGCTCTCACGGCGCGATCCGGAAGAGATGCTGGCTGGCGCACGCGTCGATGTCGCACCGTACAAACGCGATGCTGGCGATTTCGTGCTGTGGAAACCGTCCGACGAAACGTTGCCCGGCTGGGATTCGCCCTGGGCGCGCGGTCGGCCGGGCTGGCATATCGAATGCTCGGCGATGGCCGAGGCGCATCTCGGTGACACCATCGATATCCACGGCGGCGGCATGGACCTGCAATTCCCGCACCACGAGAACGAGATCGCGCAGAGCGAATGCGCGCACTCCGGGCACACCTTCGCGCGATTCTGGCTGCACAGCGGCATGCTGAACCTCGGCGGTTCGAAGATGTCGAAGTCGCTTGGCAATACGTTTCGCGTGCACGATCTGTTGAAGGAAGTGCCTGCCGAAGTCCTGCGCTATGCGCTGCTATCAGGGCACTACCGACAGCCGCTGGACTGGACGGACGCGCTGATCGAGCAAAGCGTGCGCACACTGGACCGGTTGTACGGCACATTGCGCGACCTCGGTGACATCGCGGTCGCTGCAGGCGCTGCGATTCCGCGATCCATCGAGGACGCACTGGACGACGATCTCGATACGCCCAAAGTCCTGGCCGAGATCGCGGGCATCGCGG
>JANXZP010000258.1 GCA_025355485.1 Pseudomonadota bacterium | reverse complement strand
CACGCATTCGTGGACCTTCGGCGATGGCGCTACGTCCACGGCCACCAGCCCGAGCCACACGTATGCGGCGGCCGGCACCTACAGCGTGACCGAAACGGTGACCGACAGCGTCAACAGCACGACCAGCTCAAAGACGTCTTCGGTGACGGTCTCCGGTGGTACGAGCAACGTGCTGACCAATGGCGTTGGCGTCACGATTGCCGGTGCGACCAACTCGCAGGTCAACTACACCGTTGTGATCCCGAGCGGTGCGACCAACCTCAACATCACACTCGCTGGCGGTACAGGCGATGCGGACGAGTACGTGAAGTTCGGCGCTGCGCCGACACTGACCACGTACGACTGCCGTCCGTATGTTGCAGGCAACACCGAGTCGTGCCCGTTCGCGAGTCCATCGGCTGGTACCTACTACGTCATGGTCAACGGCTACGCTGCCTACTCGGGCGTGACCTTGAAGGCGACCTGGACCGCGCCGGGCTCTGGCGGTACGCCGACGGCTAACTTCACGTTCGCCACCAGTGGTCTGACCGCGACGTTCACCGACACTTCTACGGATTCGGGCGGCACCATCGGCTCGCACTCTTGGAACTTCGGTGACAGCACGACCTCGACCACAACCAGCCCCAGCCACACCTATGCAGCAGCCGGCACCTACAGCGTCACCGAGACGGTGACCGACAGTGTCAATAGCACGACCAGCTCGAAGACCTCTTCGGTGACTGTCTCGGCAGCTAGCTGCGGCGGCCTGGTGCTCTGCAACGGCGTAGCGGTCGCACTGCCATCGGTTGCCACGGGCGGCGTCTCGTCGACCTACACGATGGCGATCACGGCTGGCCATACGGCGACGTTCGCGATCTCCGGCGGTAGCGGCGATGCGGACATCTACGTGAAGGCGGGTAGTGCGCCGACCTCGACGAGCTACGATTGCCGTCCGTATACCTCGACGACCAATGAGAGCTGCTCGTTCACACCTTCAGCGAACACCACGTACTACATCAACGTGCGTGCGTATGCTGCCTACTCGGGCGTCAGCCTGAAGGGCACGAGCAACTGATGCAGCAATAGGTTGGTCTGGTTCGCAATCAAACTCGATCCGATCCCGCAACACCGACCCCGGCCTCGTGCCGGGGTCTTTTTTGGCGAAGCCAGGAGAACCTCATGAAACGTTATTGTGCGCACCTCATCACTGCCTCTGCCTTGGTCGCCATCCTGTCCATGGCCGGATGCAGTAAGGAAGAACCCGCAGCCGTCGCCCCGCCGCAGGTCGCCGCCCCCAAGGCGCCGGCCACGATGTCGGTGACCCGTGTGGATCTGGGTACTGCCGTCGGCGCAGACATGAAAATCACCGCACCGACGACCACCTTCGGCCCCATGGACACGATCATCGCCGCGGTGTCCACCGCCACCAGCGATCCGGCCGCGAGCGTGCCCGGCAAGCTCGGAGTGAAATGGAGTGGCCAGGACGGCAAGGTCGTCAACGACGAGGCCAAGGAGGCGAAGTTCACTGGCAGCAGTGCGACCGATTTCCGGATCGCGAACCCCACCGGTTATCCGGTCGGCAAGTACAAGCTCGAGGTTTCGCTCAATGGCAGCGTCGTGCAGAGCAAGGATTTCGAGATCAAGTAAGCCTTCGATTCAGTCTGCAACAGACAAAGGGCGCGGAATACTCCGCACCCTTTTTTGTATTCTCATCCGCAACGCGCGCACCCGGTCGCATTGCGATCAGCCAGCAGCCTCGAAGCGGTTCGCGGCGACGTTCTTGCGCACCTTCAACGGATCCCATATGCGCCCGTTCATCGCGATATAGACGCCCGGCGGCAGGCATTGCACGGCGCCGACCGCGGTGCCGATGTTGAAGTCGGCGTCCGAACCGCGAAAGCGCGCCGGGTTCAGCGCGCCGGTCAACACGATGGTCTTGTCGGCGATGCTCGCGAGAACTTTTGCGGTATCGACCATGGTGTCGGTGCCATGGGTGACCAGCACCTGGCGCGTGGGCTGTGCGGCGATCGTCGCACGCAACAGTTCGCGGTCGGCGGCGGTGATGTGCAGGCTGTCCTTGCGCAGGATCGGAATCACGCTGAAGCGGAACGCGACGCCGAGCTCATCGAGGATGCGCCCGATCTGCGGTTCGCCGACCTGGAAATCCGACTTGTCGTCGAAATACACCTTGTCGATCGTGCCGCCGGTAGTGACGATCAGCAGTTGGTCCATAAAAAAGGGGCCAGAGTAAAGTTCGCGATGGATACTATAGTGAGGTCGGAGCGCCTAGTGCGAAATTTACTCTGGACCCTTTTTTACGGCCGGCTTGCGCGCAAATCGGCCGCGCAGTCCGTTCCAGCTTGCAGCCACGACCAGCAGTACGCTCAGCGCGATCTCGACCAACGCGGGTGTGCGCTGCTGCGGCTCCGTCATCGCGACCATCACGCCGTGGCAGAAATACAACAGTGCCGCGAGCGCGCCGACCAACAGTGCCTCGCGCTTCCGTCGCACGAGCAATAGCAGCGATGGCAACAGCGGAAGGCTGAAGAACGTCGCGTAGATCCACGGCGATACCGACAGCGGCGGCGCGATCACGCCATGCCATAGCCACTGCAACAACAGCAATCCGAAGATTCCGACGAGTGGAAGCATGCGCGCGATCACGACGAGCCCAGCTTTGCCGCGATCTGCGCGACGCGTCGACCGAGCGCGCGCGCAAGGATTTTTTCGTCGGCGGTCAGCGGCAGGTCGTCCTGCGCGCCGGCGACGTGGCTGGCGCCGTACGGCGAACCACCGCTACGTGTGCTGCTCAACGCAGGTTCGGTATACGGAATCCCGGCCAGCAGCATGCCGTGGTGCAGCAGCGGGATCATCATCGACAGCAAGGTGCTTTCCTGGCCGCCGTGCATGGTCGCGGTTGAAGTGAACACCGCCGCCGGCTTGCCGACCAGGATGCCCGATGCCCATTCAGCGCCGAGGCCGTCGATGAAGTGCTTCAACGGCGCGGCCATGTTGCCGAAGCGGGTCGGGCTGCCGAGGATCAGTCCCGAGCATTCGGCGAGATCATGTTTCTCTACATACGGCGCGCCCTCGTCCGGCACCGGCTGCGCGGCGGTCTGGGTAATCGGTGCGACCGGCGGTACCGTGCGCAGCCGCGCCTGCAAGCCGGCGACTTCCTCCACGCCGCGCGCGACCTGCCGTGCCAGCGATGCGACCGCGCCATTGCGGCTGTAGTACAGGATCAGGATATCGGGCATGCGCGACAGACTAGCAGCGGAAAAGGGGTCAGAGTGAAGTTTCGTAGATCCGCATCGCACGAAATGTCGAAGGTTGGTGCGAATTCACCCTAGCCCCTTTTCCGCTTGCGCTATCCTAGTTCCATGCAGCTGTACGACATCCTCCATGACTGGGCCCGGCGCGCCGATCGCGACCGCTTGCGTTCGTTCCTGCGCTTTCTGATCAGGCGCTTTCTCGACGACAAGTGCCTCATCGCCGCCGAGGCCTTGAGTTTCACGACGGTGCTTGCACTGGTGCCGCTGACTGCCATCGTGTTCGGGGTGATCGCATTGTTCCCGTTCTATCAGCGTTGGGGCGATGCGCTGACGATCTTTCTGTTCACCAATTTCGTCCCGAAGGCCGCCGCCAACGTTGCCGACTACATCCGGACATTCGCAAGCAGTGCGCGCGGCCTGACGGGTTTCGGCGCGGTCGGCTTGTTGGCGACGTCGGTATTGACGATGTCGAGCGTCGAGGACGCGTTCAACCGCACCTGGCGCGTGCCTACGCCGCGGCGACCGTTGGCGCGTTTCCTCCTGTACTGGACCGCACTGACGCTCGGTCCGGTATTGGCGGTACTGAGCCTGGCGATTTCCTCCTACCTGTTCTCGCTGCCGGTCGTTGCGGCCGCCGAGCAATCGGCGTTGCTGAAATACGGACTGCGGCTATTGCCGATTCTGCTGGAGCTGATCGCATTCACCGCGGCGTATGCGGTCATTCCGAACCGCAGCGTCGCACTGCGCCATGCGCTGTCCGGAGGCGTGCTGGCCACGTTGCTGTTCGAGCTTGCGAAATACGCGATTGCGTATTACCTGACCCGCGCTTCGTACCAGCAGATCTACGGCGCGCTCGCGGTGATTCCGATCTTCCTGTTGTGGATCTGGGTATCGTGGCTGGTGGTGCTGCTGGGGGCGACCTTCGCGGCGTCGCTGTCGATGTTCCGTTACCAACCGGCAGCGCTGCGCTTGCCCAAGGGGTTCGAGTTCTACGCACTGCTGCGCATGCTCGGTCGCTTCGTCGAAGCGCGCGTGCAAGGGCGCGGCTTGCACACCACCGAACTGCACGATCTCGAACCCATCCTCACCGGCGAGCTGATGCAGCGCATGCTAGGCGCGCTGTGCGAGATGCGCATACTGCGCCGCGCCGAGTCCGGCGAATGGATGCTGGCGCGCGACCTGGACGAAGTGCACATCCAGGAACTCTACGAAACCGCCGGCTTGCGCCTGCCGGTCGGCGATGCGCTGCTGCCGTGCCGCGACGATGCACTCGGCATCCGCGTGCAGGCCGCGCTCGATTTGTTGCGGCTACCGTTGCGCGAGCGCATGCAACGCAGCGTCGGTAGTATCTACGCATCCTCGGAACGGGAATCCGCATGAAAGCAGTGGTGATTTTCAGCATGGCCATCGCACTTGCGTTGTGCGCGTGCCAGCGCGCCGCGCCGCCGGCATCGACGGTCGCAGCGCCTGCGCAAACGCCATCCGCGAAGCCTGCGCAGCCGTCGGACAAGAACCATCCGTCGCTGATGGTCACCACGTTCGATGGCCAGCACTACGATCTCGCCGCGCAGCGCGGACATTGGGTGGTGGTGAATTTCTGGGCGACGTGGTGCGGGCCGTGCCTGCAGGAAATTCCCGATCTCACCGCTTTCGTGAAGCAGCGCAAGGACGTCAGCGTGATCGGCCTGGCCTATCAGGAACTTGAGAAAGGCGAGATGGAGGATTTCCTGAAACAGCACGCGCCCGGATATCCGATCGCCGTCGTCGACCCCTACCATCCACCGGCGGACTTCGACACGCCACGCGGGCTGCCGATGTCCTACCTGATCGCGCCGGATGGCAGCGTCGCGAAGAAGTTCTTCGGACCGATCACGATCAAGGAACTGGGGCAACTGATCGATTCGGCAACCAAGCCAGCGAGTTGATGTGCAGGCCGCGCGCTTCTTCGTGAGCGGTCGCGTGCAAGGCGTCGGCTTTCGCGCTGGCGCACGCCAGCAAGCTCTCGCTCTTGGATTGAACGGTTACGCACGCAACGTCGCCGATGGCCGGGTGGAAACGTTCGTGCAAGGCGATCCTGCGGACATCGAGGCATTCGCGCACTGGTTGCGGCGCGGGCCATCATTGGCGCGTGTGGAGAATGTGCAACGCATGCCGGCCGCGACCGAAGAGTCGATTGGGTTCGGCTTCGGTTGAATCACGGTTCGGTTGAATCCGGGCCCAGTTGAGTCCGGGCTTGATCGAGTCCGGCTCAGTCGATATCGAAATCCGCCAGCGGCTTGATCGGCCCCTCGAAACTCTCGCGTTCCGGCTCGTGTTTGAGCGGCGGCAACTCGATGGGTGTTTCCGGCACCTGGGTGTCGGGAAGCGCGTCGAGCAGATGCCGGATCAGGGTCAGTCGGCCGCGTTTCTGGTCGTTGAAATCCACCAGCGCCCACGGTGCGTTCTTCGTATGCGTCGCCTTGAGCATCGCGTCGCGCGCACTTCCGTACTCGGCGTAATGCGTGCGCGCCTTGAGGTCGATCGGCGAGAGTTTCCAGCGCTTGAGCGGATCGCTGGCGCGCTCGGCGAAACGTTCTTCCTGCTTCGCCTGGTCCACGCACAGCCAGTACTTGAACAGCAGAATGCCGTCGTCGGTCAGCAGCTTTTCGAACAACGGCGCCTGCGCGAGGAAGGCCTTGTACTGCGCATCGGTGCAATAGCCCATCACCTTCTCGACGCCCGCGCGGTTGTACCAGCTGCGGTCGAACAGTACGATCTCGCCGGCGGCAGGCAAGTGTTCGATGTAGCGTTGGAAATACCACTGCGCCTGTTCGCGATCATTGGGCTTGGTCAACGCGACCGTACGGCATTGGCGCGGATTAAGTGTGCCGGCGATGTCGCCGATCACGCCGCCCTTGCCGGCGGTGTCGCGGCCTTCGAACAGTATCAGCAGGCGCTGCCCGCTCTGTTCGACCCAGCGCGCCATCCGCAGCAGTTCGCCCTGCATCGGCTCGAATTGCTTTGCGTATTTCTTTCGCTTGAGTTTCTTGTCGCCGTCGGATTTGCTCATGGGGTTCTCACTTCTTCTTCGTGCGAACATCCGCCATGCCGCGCGCGACTTCTAGCAGCGCGCCCTGTTGTTTCGTCGTCAGTTCGCGATAGGCCGCGAGCAGCGCATGTTCGCCTTTCGTGCGCGCCGGATCGAGCGTGCTCGCGATTTCGCCAAGCAGGGCGCCGGCGGGAACACCGAAGGTTTTCGCGAGCGCTTCGAGCTGTTCCATCCCGGGCAACTTGTCGCCGCGCAGCCACGCTGAAACCGTGGCGACGCCGGCCCTGGGAATCGCCGTCGCGATATCGGTCGCGCTCAGGCCGCGCGCCTTGGCCAGCAATTGCAGTGTCTTGCCGAGTGCCATGCTCACTCCTTCAGTCGCGGACGCAGTGCCGCAAGATTGCAGGGTTTCGTGCCAGAGTCGAGTTGCGCGCGGATCAACCGCTCCCACGCGGTGCGGCAGGCCGAGGTCGAACCCGGCAGGCAGAACACGAACGTGCCGTTCGCGAGTCCGGCGAATGCGCGCGACTGCAGCGAGCTCGTGCCGATCTCAGCGAAGCTGATCGCGCGAAAGATCTCGCCGAAGCCGGGCATCGTCTTGTCGAGCAGCGGTAGCAACGCTTCCGGCGTGGAGTCGCGGCCGGTGAATCCGGTTCCTCCAGTGACGAGGACGCCATCGACATCGGCATCGGCGATCCAGCGCGACATCAGCGCGCGCAACTGATAACGATCGTCGGGAAGGATTGCGCGCTCGCGCAGTTGATGGCCCGCTTCTGTCAGCGACTCGACCAGATAATCGCCGGACGTGTCGTTCGCAGACGTGCGCGTGTCGGACACGGTGAGGACGCACAGGCTCAGTGATGTCGTGTGCTCGCTCATGCGTGGCCTTTGAAGTCGATATGGAAATGCAGGTTCTCGCCGAGCTTCCATCCGGCACTGCGATAGAGTGCCTGTGCGGTGACATTGTCGAGGCCGGTTTCGAGTTCAAGGCCCAATGCGCCACGTTCGCGCGCGAACGCGCAGGCCGCGTCGAGCAATGCGCGCGCGGCGCCAAATCGACGTGCTTGCGGCGCGACGTACAGATCGTTGAGCAGCCACGCGCGGCCGAGTCGCACCGACGAGAAAAGCGGATACAACTGGGTGAGACCAATCGCGACGCCATCGTGTTCGGCGATCAGCACCACCGATTCGTCGTTCGCGATGCGTTCGGCGAGAAATGCACGCGCTAGGGCAACAGCGCTCGGCTGTTTGTAGAACTGCCGATATGCATCGAACAGCAGCGCGAGCGTGTCCAGATCGTTCGCATCGGCGCGACGCACGACGACGTTCATGCGGCCTCCGTCAGCAACTTGAGTTCATCAGCCTGGTGTTCGTGCGTCAGGCGATCCACCAGATCGTCGAGATCGCCTTCGAGGATTTCCGGCAAGCGGTACAAGGTCAGTCCTTCGACGCGATGGTCGGTGATGCGTCCCTGCGGAAAGTTGTAGGTGCGGATGCGCTGGCTGCGATCGCCGCTGCCGACCTGCAGGCGCCGCGACGCCGCGGTCGCCGCCGCCGCCTTCGAACGTTCGGCTTCCAGCAGCATCGCCTTCAGTCGCTGCATCGCCTTGTCGCGATTCGCGTGCTGCGAGCGCTCGGTCTGGTTCTCG
>JANXZP010000239.1 GCA_025355485.1 Pseudomonadota bacterium | reverse complement strand
GCTCGACCAGCGGCGACTTGATCTTGTAGGTCGAACCGATCAGCACTTCGGGGCGCTCTAGGCGCTCGTGCATCTGGATCACTTCGGCCATCGCCATGCCGATCGGCGCGACCAGGTCGGCCTCTTCGGGCGCGATGGTGTAGGTCGGCGACTTGTCCTTGTCTTCGGGCTTGACGACGCTGTAGCCGCTGATCTTCTTGTCGATCTTGATTGCCATTTCCAACGCTCTCCGGGGGACTGCTGCGCAAACGTTGCGATGACCACCCGCTGGCACCGGATCGCGGCGCCAGGGGCTTTATCGATGACGCGATTTACTTCTTCTTGGCCGGCGCTTTCTTCGTCGCTTTCTTCACGGCCCTGGTGGCCTTCTTCGCGACTTTCTTCACGGCCTTCTCGACTCTCTTTGCGGCCTTCTTCACGGCTTTTTTGGCTGCGACTTTCTTGGCCGGAGCCTTCTTCGCGGCTTTCTTGCCTGCCTTCTTCGCAGCGGCTTTCTTCGCGGCTGGTTTTTTCGCGGCGGGTTTCTTGGCCGCGGCGATGCGCTTGCGTGCGCTGGCGACGGTCTTGGTGACCGGCTTGACGACGTTGTCGTCGACCGCCTTGCGCACGGTCTTGGCTGCGGCCTGCGCTTTCTTGCGCACGACTTTGGCCTGCTTTACCACCGCATCGGCGGCGCTGGATGCGGCCTGCTTGACGTCGGCCATCACGGTCTGCGCCTTGTCGCCCGCCGCTCCCATCGCGTCCATCACCTTGGCTTTCATGCTGCCGTTGGTCTTTGCCTTGGACTTGCTCATTACGACACTCCTCGTCTGTTTTCCGGATTGCTGGGGCTTGCTGTTTGCCTGGTTTGCGTCCGGCCTCACCGCAATATCGCCGAAAGCGCCAGGTTCTTATGCTGCATGAATTCGGAACTTGCGGTGAATCCGCGTATCAAAATTTGCCGTAGTAACCTTCTTTCAATGCATCGAACAGGTTGGCGGCGGTGTGCTTCTCGCCATCGTATTCGATCTCCTCGTTGCCCTTCACTTCGACGGTCGAGCCGTCTTCGAGCTCGAAGCGGTACAACGTATTTTCGAGATCGGCCTCCTTCACCAGCACGCCCTGGAACGCAGCCGGATTGAAGCGGAACGTGGTGCAGCCCTTCAGGCCCTGCTTCCACGCGTACATGTAGATGTCCTTGAAGTCCGCGTACGGATAATCGGTCGGCACGTTCGCGGTTTTCGAGATCGACGAATCGACCCATTTCTGCGCGGCGGCCTGGATGTCGACGTGCTCGACCGGGCTGATGTCGTCGGCCGAACGGAAATACTCGGGCAACATCGATTCGGGTTCATCGGAGAACGGCATCGCCTTTGGATTGACCAGCGTGCGGTAGGCGAGCAGCTCGTAGCTGAAGACCTCGACCTTTTCCTTGGACTTCTTGTTTTCGCGGATCACGTTGCGCGAATAGTGGTGAGCAAAGCTCGGCTCGATGCCGTTGCTCGCGTTGTTGGCAAGCGACAGCGAAATCGTGCCGGTCGGCGCGATCGAGGAATGGTGGGTGAAGCGCGCGCCGGTTTCGGCGAGTTCTTCCACCAGGTCCGGCGCGACTTCGGCCATGCGCTGCATGTAGCGCGAGTACTTCGCGTGCAGCAGCCTGCCCGGGATCTTCTGGCCGACCTTGAAGCCGTCCTTCACCATCTCCGGACGCTTGCGCAGCATCTCGGCGGTCACGTCGAATTGCTCGGTCATGATCGGCGCCGGGCCTTTTTCCTGCGCGAGCGCCAGGCCCATCTCCCAGCCCGCAATCGCCATTTCGCGCGCGACGTCCTCGGTGAACGTGCAGGCCGCGGGCGAGCCGTATTGCTGGCACAGCATCGTCATGGTCGAACCCAGGCCGAGGAAGCCCATGCCATGGCGGCGCTTGTGCATGATCTCGTCACGCTGCTGCTGCAGCGGCAGGCCGTTCACTTCGACCACGTTGTCGAGCATGCGGGTGAACACGCGCACGACTTCCTTGTATTCGTCCCAGTCGAAGCTGGCCTTGTCGGTAAACGCGTCGCGCACGAAGTTGGTGAGGTTGACCGAGCCGAGCAGGCAGGCGCCGTAGGGCGGAAGCGGTTGCTCTCCGCATGGGTTGGTCGCGCGGATGTTCTCGCACCACCAGTTGTTGTTCATCTCGTTGACGCGGTCGATCAGGATGAAGCCGGGCTCGGCGAAATCGTAGGTCGAGACCATGATCATGTCCCACAGGTGCCGCGCGCGGACATGCCCGTAGATCTTGCATGCGACCAGGCCGTCGTCGCGGGTCACGTAGTTCTTGTGGGTGGGCCACTCGCGCCAGACCACGGTGGCCTTGTCGTACAGGTCGAATTCGCCCTGTTCCTTGATATTGATCGGGAACACCAGCGGCCAGTCGCCGTCGTTCTGCACGGCCTCCATGAAGCCGTCGGTGACCAGCAGGGAGAGGTTGAACTGGCGCAGGCGGCCATCTTCGCGCTTGACCTTGATGAACTCGCGCACGTCCGGATGGCTGACGTCGAAGGTGCCCATCTGCGCGCCGCGGCGGCCGCCGGCGGAGGACACGGTGAAGCACATCTTGTCGTAGATATCCATGAAGCTCAGCGGACCGGACGTATAGGCGCCGGCGCCCGAGACGTAGGCGCCGCGCGGGCGCAGGGTCGAGAATTCGTAGCCGATGCCGCAGCCGGCCTTGAGCGTGAGACCAGCCTCGTGGACCTTGTCGAGGATGCCGTCCATCGAATCCTCGATGGTGCCGCTGACCGTGCAGTTGATGGTCGAAGTCGCCGGCTTGTGTTCCAGCGCGCCGGCATTCGAGGTGATGCGGCCGGCTGGAATCGCTCCGCGGCGCAACGCCCACAGGAAACGTTCGTACCAATAGCCCTTGTTCTCCGGCGTGGTCTCGGCGTCGGCCAGCGCGCGCGCGACCCGC
>JANXZP010000109.1 GCA_025355485.1 Pseudomonadota bacterium | reverse complement strand
GTGGCGCGGCAGCATCCTGCCCGAGGCGCAGCTGACCTTGCTCAACACCGATCCGCACGCGCCGGCAAGGTTCCGTGCGATCGGCGCGCCGTCGAACATGCCGGAGTTCGCGCAGGCATTTGCGTGCAAGGCCGGCGATGCGATGGTGCGCGACGACGAGAAGCGGGTGCGGATCTGGTAGCCATTTCGCGCTCGCCTAGCATTCCGGAATCGGCTCTCCCCTTGAAGGGGGCTTTCAAGCGAGCAATTTGCGCACCTTGATCAGCGCGGCGACGAAGCGTTCGATCTCCTCGTGCGTGTTGTAGAAAGCGAACGAGGCGCGACAGGTTGCGGCAACGCCGTAGAACTGCATCAGCGGATGCGCGCAATGATGACCCGAGCGCACTGCGACGCCTTCCAGATCGAGCAAGGTGGCGAGGTCGTGCGCGTGTGCGCCTTCGAGCAGAAACGAGATCACCGCCGCCTTGTGCGGCGCGGTGCCGATGATGCGTAGGCCATCGATCTTGTTCAACTCCTCGGTCGCGTGCGCCAGCAGCTCCTGTTCGCGCGCCTCCACGTTCGCCATGCCCAGCGCATCGAGATAATCCACCGCCGCGCCCAGGCCGATAAAGCCGGCGATATTCGGCGTGCCCGCCTCGAACTTGTGCGGCGGATCGTTGAACACGGTGCCTTCGAAACGCACTTCCTTGATCATCTCTCCGCCACCGAAAAACGGCGGCATCGCGGCGAGATGTTCGCGCCGCGCCCACAAGGCGCCGGTGCCGGTCGGCCCGCACATCTTGTGGCCGGTCAGCGCGTAGAAGTCGCAGCCGATCGCGGGGATGTCGACCGTGCGATGCGGCAGCGCCTGCGAACCATCGATCACGGTGATGATGCCGCGACTGCGCGCCTCGCGGCAGATCTCGCGCACTGGGTTGACCGTGCCAAGTACGTTCGACACATGGGTGACGCCGAGCAGTTTCACGTCGGGCGTCATCGCCTTGTACAGCGCATCGAGATCGAGCACGCCGTCGGGCGTGATCCCGGCGACCTTGATCGTTGCGCCAGTGCGTCCGGCGACGAGCTGCCATGGCACGATGTTCGCGTGGTGTTCCATCCGCGTTAGCAGGATCGCGTCGCCGGGCTTGAGTGTTGGCAACGCCCAGGAATACGCGACCAGGTTGATCGCCATCGTGGTGCCGCTGGTGAAGACCAGGTCGTTGCGATGGACGTTGAGGTGAACCGCGAGCTTGTCGCGACTCGCCTCGTAAGCCGTCGTCGCCTGCTCGCCCAGCGTATGCACGGCGCGCGAGACGTTGGCATTGTATTCGCGATAATAGCGATCGACCGCGGCGATCACGGATTCGGGTTTCTGGCCGGTGTTCGCGGAATCGAGGTAGACCAGCGGCTTGCCGTGTACTTCGCGTGCGAGCAGCGGGAAATCCGATCGTACGCGCGCCCAGTCGATCGTCGTGCCGTTCATGGCGCGAGTTCGATCCGGGCGAGCGCTGCATCGAGTCGCGCGCCCAGCACATCGATCAGGGCCGCATCGTCGAGTACGGACAATGTTTCGCGGCAGAAGGCAGTCGTCAGTAAACGACGCGCTTCCGCTGCCGGCAGTCCGCGAGAACGAAGATAGAACAATGCGGTCTCGTCGAGCCGGCCGACGGTCGCGCCGTGCGCCGCCTTGACTTCGTCGGCGTGGATTTCTAGCACGGGCTGCGCGTCGATCTCGGCGCCTTCGGACAGCAGCAGGTTCTTGTTCGACAACCGCGCGTCGCTGCCGTCGGCACCGGCGCGGATCGTGATGCCGCCATGGAACACCGCGCGTCCATGTCCGGAAGCGAGGCCGCGCCACACGAGATCACAGATGGTGTCGCGCGCGATGTGTTCGATGCAAAGCCGCGTGTCGATGTGGCGTTTCGCATTCGCGAGCAACACGCCATTGGCGGCGAGCCGCGCGCCTTCGCCTTCGAGCCGCACGTTCAATTCGTGGCGCGACAACCCAGCGCCGAGTTCGAGATCGACACGCCGATACAGCGCGTCGCGCGCGAGCACCGCATCGGTGCGCGCGATCAGCGTTCCACTCGAAGCGTCGTCCTGGATGCGCGCGTGGCTTAGCTGCGATCCTGCCGCGAGATGGACATGCATGAGCGCATTGCCGAGGTGGGCATGGTCGCCTGATGCGAGGTGATGCTCGACGACCGTAAGCACTGCGCCACGTCGCAGCTCAATCAGGCTGCGCGCATGCCAGGCGATGTCTGCAGTCGCAGGCGCACCGATAAAAACCAGGTGCACGGGTTCTGCGACATGAACATCCTCGGCGACGCTGAGCAGCGCACCGTCATTCGCCAGCGCGGCGTTGAGTTTCGCGAAGGTTTCGTCGGCACGGCTGAAGCGGCGCGCAAGGAAACTTGTTTCGCGCGCGTCGCCATCCGCTAGTGCATGCGCGAGCGATCGCAGCACGACTCCTTCGGGTAACGCAGCGGCATTCGACAGCGACGCATCGAAGCGCCCGTTGACGAACGCCATGCGTGGCGCAGGAATGCGGGCGAGCAATGCGGCATCCACGGGCGAGAGCACCGGTGCGGCGGCCGCGAACGAGCGTCGCTCCAGCGCGCGCAGCGAGGTGTATTTCCAGCGCTCGGCGCGCGTGGTCGGCAGGCCGTCGGCAAGCGCGGAAGAGAACGCATCCCGGCGCGCGTCGTCCGGAGCGGATGGCAACACGTCAAAGCCGGCCTTCAGCGAATCAAGCAGGGCGACGCCCATCACGCGGCCGCCGTCTTCGGCGCGATCCGATCCTTGAGCCACGCATAGCCATGCGCTTCGAGTTCGAGTGCGAGTTCAGGCCCGCCGGATTCGACGATGCGGCCGTCGGCAAGCACGTGCACCACGTCGGGCTTGATGTAGTCGAGTAGGCGCTGGTAATGGGTGATGACGACGAACGCGCGATCGGGCGAGCGCATCAGGTTCACGCCCTCGGCGACGAGCTTGAGCGCGTCGATGTCGAGGCCTGAATCGGTTTCGTCGAGGATCGCCAGTCTTGGTTCAAGAACGGCCAGTTGGAAGATCTCGTTGCGCTTCTTCTCGCCGCCGGAGAAACCTTCGTTGACCGCGCGGTTGAGCAGGTCGTCCTTGATGTGTAACACCTGCATCTTCTCGCGCACGCGCTTGAGGAACTGCATCGAATCGAGCTCGGGTT
>JANXZP010000237.1 GCA_025355485.1 Pseudomonadota bacterium | reverse complement strand
TTAATTTCCGCTCGGTTCGCCACCAGAAGAATCGGTCGATGGCTCTGCGGCTTTGGGACCGGTTGCGGTCGGATTTACGATCTTAACGTTTAGCGTTCCGCTCTTGAGTTGATCCAGCAAAGCCTTCAAATGCGCCGCGCTGTCTTCGGCGTCTTTCGCTTTTTTGTCTTCGGCCTTGGCGTTGATCTCCGTGTCTTCTTTGCTGTAGCCCTTAGTCGTGCGCTCGAATGCGTTCATGTTGCGCAGGCCAGCAGCGGCATCTCGCGATTTCGATGCGAGATCTAACGCCGTGCGCATGTCTTTTTCTGAAGTGCTTATGACCTTGGAACTAACGCCGATGGCCTTACCGTCTGTCCCTTTTTCGTTCCCGTGTGCGATCGCGCGATTGACCATTGCCTCGTCATTTCGGACTTTGATCGTGGCCATATCTGTCGATACGCCGGTGTGCAGATCTGTCCCGAGGGCGCGGCCGATGAGCTCAACAAGCCCTCTTGTAGCTCCGATAATTGCCGGCGAAAGCGCTTTGAATGCGGGAAGCAGCGCGGTCTGTAGTTCGCCTGCGGTCTCCTGCATTTGGTTATTGAAAATCTCCGCTTGGCTTTGGCCTGTGGCCATCGTTGCGGCGAATGACTCATCTACTTCTTTCGCAGAAACGGCGGCATCAGTCAGACGACTAAATTCATCCCGCATCGCCTTCGTAGCGGCCGCGGTCTTTTCCGCTTCGGTGCCGTTTGTGGCTCGTGCTGCAGCGTCACCAATCGCGCCGAACCCGCTGACCGCTCGCATCGATTGAGCACTGCCGAAAAGCGCCGAGCGTGCGCCCATCGATTGCGAGCTTGTCGCTTTACGTGTGCGGTTCATTCCGTCGACGATGATGTCTTCGATGTTGCGCATCTTGCCTGATTCGGCGCCTTCACCGTTCAGGCTGATGCCTAGTTTGTCGAATTGATTGATGGTCTTTGCTTTGCCAAGCTGACTCATCAAAGAAGAGACGCTTGTAGCCGCTGATGACGCTGATGCGGATCCGCCAGTCAACCGAGCCTCTTGAGCGATCGCGGCGAGGGTACCGATATTCTTCGAAGCGTCGCCCGCCATACGCGGCGCGAACGCAGCAACCTTGCTCATCTGAGCGGCAAACTCTCGAATAGAAATACCGCCGGTCTTTGACTCGCCCACGATCGTTCGCATCGCGGATGCGATCGCTTTCGCCTTCTCCGGAATATCGCCCAGCTTGTTGGATATGTCCGCAGCCGCGCCGACGACGTCTTCCATATCAGCGCCATACGCTTTGGAGATCTTCGCGAGGTCTTCCATTGACTCGCGCGCCGTTGCGAGGTCGCCGGTTTGACCAACGAATTTTTGCATCCCGCCCATAACATCGTTCGCCGATGTGCCGGTACTATTGCCGATTCGGAACGCGTCTCTCTTTAGATCTCCGGAGTCAACGCGTTGGCCGTTTCGCCCACCGGCCGGATCATATCCTTCATTTGATATTTGAACGGCCTTGGTGTCGAGCTCAGCGTTTGCCGCGAAGTGAGAACCTAGGTCTGTTTTTACACCAAAGCCGTGCGCCAAATCTGAGGCGACACTCATGCCGTAGCGAGCGCCACCTATCGCGAAACCACCGACTCCACCAGCGCTCATCGACACACCGCCACCGAGACCGATACCGATGCGCGGGCGTAGTTTAGACGCCGAGCTTGCCGCCTCTTTGGCGGCATCGCTGGCGGCTTTCTTCTGGGCATTCGCGGCGTCTTTGGCTGCCTTCTCGGTCTCCTTGTAGGCGGCTTTCTCTGCGGCAGCGCGTTGCGCCGCACCGCGCTTTGCCAGTTCAACCTTGATACGCTCGACACCTTCGAAGGTTTTTGCCATCCGCTTGGCTTCGGCCTCACCCGCCTTCGTTTCCGCTTTGGTGATCGCCTCGCGCTCTTTGGCGCCTTTCTTTGCGGCTTTCGATTCTTCACTAGCTCGCGTCTTCGCAGCGCGCGCAGCGTCAGCGGCGATCTTCTTATTCGCCTTATCCTCTTCGCTAACGCGAGACTTGGAAGTCTTCGCCGCGTCTGAGGAGATCTTCTTATTCGCGCGTTCGGCGCTTGCGGCGATCGAGCCAAAGACAGCGTCGAATGCTGCGCGATCGACTGACGGGCCTACCCGTACGCGGATCTCAGGCATCGGTCGGGAGGGCGATGTACGGCGTTATTTCGTCGAGCACGAACGCAAGCATTCGTCGAGCGCGAGCCGCCTGCGTTGCAGGCATATGCGGAAGCGAAAGCGGGAGCGCGTCAAATAGCGTGAGTAGCTCTTCGTCCGTAGCCTCACTACGGAGTGGGCTTGCCAATAGGTGCGCGCGCTCGACCTCATCAAATAGAAAGCGCACGCCGTCACACGTGAGCATGGTGTGCACGTTATCATCAGGCGCCCCGCGCCAGATATCCCACGACGCACTAGCGTCGTTAGGGTCGCACGTTCCGCGCGCCACGGTGAGGCGCATAAGGCAATCGTTGAACGCGTCCCATCGATTCTCTTCGTCTTCTTTTTTGGGGTGAAGATCCCACGCGCGTTTTGTAGATTCACTGCGAGCGTATGCGGTGTCCTCTTCAGAGAGCGCGCGAAATCCACACCAAACTTCAGCGCGTGGTTTGCCCTTCCACGAATCTGAAAACACGGACGGCGCCACGCCGCGCGAGTGCGCCGGTTTGACGGGTTCGCTCTTGGTTTCGATATCTGAGAAGCGAGTCACTTACTTTGCAGTTTCGCGCTTGAGATAGAAGAAATAGGCGACTTGAGTTTCTGTAAGTCGATAAACCGGGCGGCCAAAGTACGCATGGAGATCCACCGCACACCTGGCCGCAGCGCGAAGAAAGGGAGGGAGTTTCCGACACTGGCCTCCTCGATCACACGCGTGAGCGCGGCTTCGTCAATGAACGCTTTTTGAATCGAGCAATCGTCGTTCCACTGTTCCCATAACGTATATAGATAAGCGATCGCGTCGCGTGTGAAAATTTTGCTTCCGCGTATCTGCGAAGCGCCCTTATCAAAGTATGGCTGCGGATCGCTCTTTGAAGAATCGGAGTCTACAAGACCAATCACGAGAGTGTGAATCTCGACACTGAGATCGTAGATGGGCTCGCCGTCTTCTGGGGATTCTACGCCAGCAGCTTTCGCTTCCGCTCGTGCCGATGCGAGCACTTGTCCGTGCTCGAATGGAGTGAGAGGACGCACGTCGATTAGGATCGGCTTCCCATCGATTTCGATGGTGACCGTCTTACGGGCTAGCGTGCCTTCGATGAGGTCCGAAAACTTCGCCATTATGTGATGGTCGGTTTGCCACCGGCGAGCGAGAGCGAACCTTCGCACTTACCGCTTTCGATGTTCGCGGTCATGTTGCACGACATGATCGCCATTGTGACGACAACGAATTGCCCACCCACTGGGATACCGATATCGATATTTTTCTGGTTGATGCAATCAGACAGGAAATCCAAAGATGTACCGTTGACAGGGATCACATATTTGAATGACAGGCTTGATACGACCGCGCCGTAGGTGTGCGCGATCATGCCTTCGGCGCCGAAAACGGGCTGTCGGTTTGGGTTGATACCCGCATCCGACTCGAACGCTTCGCCGATTTTCTTTGATTGATAATAGATTGGATATGGGCGTACGACCGGCTCGGGCATGTGGCGCTCCTTGCAAGAAACAAAAGGCGGCCGGCCTGCTCAGCAAATGTGCTGGCAGGTTCGGCGCGCGTTGGTATTTTCGTGGGGTTAGATCAGAGCGGCGGGGCGCTCTGATTCGCGGTGACGCTGAGTTGATGCATGACGCGTTGCACGACGAAATTTACGCCGCTTTGGATACGGCGAGCGGACACGTTCCACGTAGCGAGCACCGGATAGGCCGGTGTTTTGCCGCTGAAAGTGTCGATAATCCAGCCCTGTTTCTGCCAGAAAGCCATTCTGTTCTTAACAGCGGAGACCCAAAGAAGAGGGTACGCGACCCCGGCGGGCGGTTCGAGTTCACCGGCGGCAATGTTCGGGTTGTCCTGCGCGTAGGTGTTTGCCGTTCGGAACACGCTTGAGTAGAGGTTTGCCAAGTCGAGCACGGCGTAGTCGGGGAAGACCGAATCGCCGATATCGAGACATCGCGT
>JANXZP010000267.1 GCA_025355485.1 Pseudomonadota bacterium | reverse complement strand
GAACATCATCGGCGATGTCGCCGACCGCACCTGCGTGCTGGTGGACGACATCGTGGATACCGCCGGAACGCTGTGCGCGGCATCGGCCGCATTGAAGGAACAGGGCGCGCGCAAGGTGCTCGCGTACTGCACGCATCCGGTGCTGTCGGGCGCGGCGATCGACAACATCACCGGCTCGCAACTCGACGAACTGGTGGTCACCGACACGATCCCGCTGAGCGAGGCGGCGCGCAACTGCCCGAAGATCCGCCAGCTCAGCGTCGCCGAGTTGCTGGCCGAAACGATCCGCCGGATAGCGTTCGGCGAGTCGGTGAGTTCGTTGTATGTGGACTAACACAAGAATTTTTGTCGCATGCTTTTTGACGGGTGCAACGTCGATCACATACTCCGCGCCATCAAATGAGAGTGAAATAAAAGTCGGTCTGGCTCAGTAATGCACTGCCGATACGCCAAAATCTGAAAGGTTTGAAGTTTCGATTCTCCCGTCTATGACCGCCTATCTTTTTGAGGGGCCGTCTCGCGACAAACAGCACTACGATTGTGTAGTGAGGAACACTCGGATTGATCTGTCGACAACTGCGATAGAGGTACGCGGAGATGAAGAAATAGCTGGAGCGGTAAGAATTTCGTTCTTGCCGAAAGACGAGGCGGCTTTTAGAAAGATGATCGCTGACAACGTCGGGAAAAAACTGGTCCTGCTGCGAAAATAGAATGAAGTCCTGGATTTTGAAATTTTGGATGTGCCGAAGCAACATGGTTTGATCTTGGGCACTCCAAATCGTTCGGGTGCAGTGATGATCAAAAATGCAATTGTCGACGCAAAATAAAAAGTTCAGGTTCATCTGATCCGTAACAGAACCGGGGCATCCGCCCCAAACCGCTCTCCTGGTCGCGGGAGAGCATCTTCCACCGCAAGGTGGGTCATGCAGTACTGAAAAGTGAGTAACGAAATGTCGAACGATCACAACATCCAGGCCACGAGCCGCGAGACCCAGGGGAGCAAAGGTGCGAGCCGCCGCCTGCGTCGCGATGGTTTCATCCCGGCCATCGTCTATGGCGGCCACGCCGAACCGAAGTCCGTGCAGTTCGCGCACAACCCGATCTGGCTGGTCTCGCAGCACGAGTGGTTCTACTCGAGCATCCTGTCGCTGGACATCGACGGCAACGTCGAAAAGGTGTTGCTGCGCGATATGCAGCGGCATCCGTACAAGGCGCTGATCATGCACATGGACTTCCTGCGCGTGAGCGAGAACGAGGCCATCCGCATCAGCGTGCCGCTGCACTTCCTGAACCAGGAGAAGTCGCCGGCTGGCAAATCCGCGGGCGTGGTCGTGACCCACGAACTGACCGAGGTCGAGATCAGCTGCTTGCCGAAGGATCTGCCGGAGTTCATCGGCGTGGATCTGTCCGAGTTGGCGCTTGGCGACATCGTTCACCTCTCGGAGCTCAAGCTGCCGAACGGCGTGGAAATCCCCGAGCTGAAGCTGGGCAAGGAACACGACGTCGCCGTGGTCATCGCCAAGCACGCTCGGGAAGAAGTCGAGGAAGCGCCTGCCGAGCCGTCGGCCGAAGTGCCGGCCACCCAACAGGCCGCGCCGGATGCCGACAAGGGCAAGGACAAGGACAAGAAGTAATCCCGCTTCAATGAAACAGCTCTGTTGCGCGAAGCGCAACGATCACTCCCCCTCTCCCACTGGGAGAGGGGGAGGGGTGAGGGCGAGGGGCTAGGGATATCTGTAGCAACGGATTCGCTCGCCCCTCACCGCTCTTCGGGTGACATCTCCAGTGGAGATGTCGTCTCCCGGTGGGAGGGCTTCATCTTTTCGAGACTGCGTCCATGCCAGCAGCACTGCGCCTGATCGTCGGCCTGGGCAATCCCGGGCCGGAGCACGCCCGTAACCGGCACAACGCCGGTTTCTGGTGGATCGATGCATTGGCCGAACAGGTCGGCGCGCGTTTCGGGATCGACAGCAAGTTGCAGGCCGAAAGCGCGAAGGCCGTGATTGGCGGCGAGCCGGTCATGCTGCTGCGGCCGATGACCTTCATGAATCACAGCGGACGCGCGGTGACCGCGGCGCTGCGTTACTGGAAAATCGAACCCGAGCAGATGCTGGTCGCGCACGACGATCTGGATCTGCCGCCCGGCACCGCGCGCTTGAAGTTCGACGGCGGCCACGGCGGCCAGAACGGATTGCGCGACATGGTTGCGTTGCTCGGACACGCCAGGTTTCACCGGTTGCGGTTTGGCATCGGCCATCCGGGCCACAAGGACAAGGTCACGCCATGGGTGCTGGGCCGGCCCGGGCGCGACGAAGAAGCTGCGATGCTGCGCGCGATCGACGATGCGCTGGAGGTACTGCCGCTTGCGGTCGCGGGCGACATCAACGAGGCTATGAAACGGCTGCACACGGTGGGAAATCGCGAATAGGTTTTTCCAAAACCATTTTTCTGTTTCATCCATTTTCCCTTTCCGATTTTCTCTACCGGATTTATTCATGGCAATCAGATGCGGCATCGTCGGCTTGCCGAACGTCGGCAAGTCCACGCTCTTCAACGCGCTGACCAAGGCCGGGATCGCTGCGGCGAATTTCCCGTTCTGCACGATCGATCCGAACACGGGCGTGGTCCCGGTGCCGGATCCGCGCCTCGATGCGCTCGCGGCGATCGTCAAGCCGCAGAAGGTGATTGCGACCGCGATGGAGTTCGTCGATATCGCAGGACTCGTTGCGGGTGCGAGCAAGGGCGAAGGCCTCGGCAACAAGTTCCTCGCGCACATCCGCGAAGTGGATGCGATCGCGCACGTCGTGCGCTGCTTCGAGAACGGCGACATCGTGCATGTCGCGGGCAAGATCGATCCGATCTCCGACATCGAAACCATCGACACCGAACTCGCGCTTGCGGACCTCGATTCGGTCGAAAAAGCGCTGAACAAGGCCGAGCGTTCGGCCAAGACCGGCGACAAGGAAGCGATCGCGAAGAAGGACGTGCTGACCCGCCTGCGCGACGGGCTCGACCAGGCCAAGCCCGCGCGTGCGCTTGGTCTCAGCGCCGACGACAAGGTGCTGGTGCGCGACCTGTTCCTGCTCACGCTGAAGCCGGTCATGTATGTCGCCAACGTGATGGAAGATGGTTTCACCAACAATCCGTTCCTCGACCGCGTGCGCGAG
>JANXZP010000226.1 GCA_025355485.1 Pseudomonadota bacterium | reverse complement strand
GTGGTCGCCATCCGTGCAGGTGGAAACAGGCATGACTTTGGGCCCGTACGTTGCGAGCCGCCGCCGCCTATGATGCGCGCATGCTCGCGCGTGTCAGCCATACCCAACTCCTGCGCTACGCCGGCCTGTTCACCTGGGCGATGGTCGCGTTTCCTTTGCTGTACCTGTGGTTCCAGTCGACGCCGACGGTTCTGAACGACCAATCGCTCGAGACTGAGCCGATGGGGCGGTATGGATGGGCGTGTTATGCCGCATTCGGCATGAGCTACGCCTGGCTGACGCGGGGTCTCGGCGTGCGCCGCACGGGCTTGTTCGACCTGCCGTTGTTGCTGCTGTTGAGCGGCTCGGCGATCGGGGTCAGCTACTACAGCAGGACCGGTCTGGGCAGCGTCCTGCAGATGGTGGCGGCTTGCGTGCTGCCATGGATGTTGTCGGTTCCGACGGGCGTCGTCTGGTTGGTGCTCAGCCAGCTGGCGGTCATGCCGATGTTCATTTTCGGATACAGCATGCCGCCGGTCGAGGCATTGATGCAGTCGCTGCTGTACGCCGGCTTCGCGAGCTTCGTGTTCGTGACCAGCCTGGTCGCCCGCCAGCAGGCGCAGGCACGCGAGGAGCAGCGCCGGCTCAACAACGAATTGCGCGCCACCCGCGCCTTGTTGGCGGAAAGCAGCCGCCTGAGCGAGCGCATGCGCATCTCGCGCGAACTGCACGACCTGCTCGGCCACCACCTGACCGCGTTGAGCCTGAACCTCGAAGTCGCAAGCCATCTGGCGGACGGCAAGGTACAGGATCACGTGCGCCAGGCGCACACGCTGGCGCGGCTGCTGCTGACCGACGTACGCGAGGCGGTCAGCCAGTTGCGCGAAGACGGTGCGGTCGAAATGAGTACCGCGCTGCGCACGCTGACCGAGGGCGTACTCACGCCGGACATCCATCTGGAGATGCCGGAGCCCTTCTTGGTCGAAGACCCCGAGCACGCGCATGTGCTGCTGCGTTGCACCCAGGAAATCATCACCAACACGGTACGCCACGCGCAAGCCGACAACCTGTGGTTGTGCTTCCGGCAATCGGGTAGTGCGATCGAACTCAACGCCAACGACGACGGGCGCGGGGTCGATCACCTCGCGCTCGGCAACGGCCTGCGCGGCATGCGCGAGCGACTCTCGCAACATGCCGGTACAGTGGAGATCAAGACCGCGCAGGGGCAGGGCTTCGCGCTTACGTTGAGTCTACCCATGGAGAAACCTGCATGATCCGCGTCTGCTTGGTGGACGATCAAACGCTGGTACGGCAGGGCATCCGCTCGCTGCTGGCGCTGGCCGACAGCATCGAGGTGATCGGCGAGGCCGCCGATGGCCGCCAGGCGGTCGACCTGATCCCGCAGCTCAAGCCCGATGTCGTGCTGATGGACATGCGCATGCCGCACATGTCCGGGCTGGAAGCATTGCAGGCGTTGAACGCGAGCGGCACGCTGCCGCCGACGATCATCCTGACCACTTTCGACGACGACCAACTGGTGCTTGCGGGGATCAAGGCCGGCGCGCGCGGTTACCTGCTGAAAGACGTCTCGCTCGAGCAACTGGTCAATGCGATCCAGACCGTCGCCGACGGCGGCTCGCTGGTGCAGCCGGCGGTCACCCAGCGCCTGCTGTCGGGGCTGGAACACATGAACAACGCCTTCGTCAGCCTCGAGCGTCCCGACCCGCTGACCGAGCGCGAAACCGAGATCCTGCGGCTGATGGCCGGCGGGTTTTCCAACAAGGAAATCGCCAATTCGCTGCGGGTCGCCGAGGGCACGGTGAAAAACCACGTGTCGAACATTTTGTCGAAACTCGGTGTCCGAGATCGGACCCGTGCCGTGCTCAAGGCGTTCGAGCTCAGCCTGGTCTAAGCCTGTCGTCTTATGCCGGGCCTCGAACCCGCCCTGGCCTGAAACGTGCGCCGGGTAGCTGCCCGATCGCTTCGTTCCCTGATAGCATTGCCCTTTCTGCATGTGCGGCGCTTGCCGCCGTGGTGAAACCGCGCCGGAAACGCCGTTTCCGCGACGCCCGACGACGCGTTGTTGACTGGAGATTGCGAATGAATCGACTTCTTGAGCTGCTGATCGCCATGGTGCTGGTGGCGGTGATCGCCATCCTGTTCGGGTTGGCGCTGCCTTCCCACCGCCATGTATCGCATGTCACCGAAACCAATCGCCCGCTGCCGGTGGTGTTCGACATGCTGGACGGCTTCAAGCGGTTCAAGGACTGGAATGCTGTCCACAACATCGACCCGAAGACCAAATTCAGCCTTTCCGGCGCCGATAGCGACAAAGGTGCGCGGGTGGATTACAGCTCGATGTCCAAGCTGATTGGCGATGGCAGTTGGCAGATCGCCGAAACCGCTCCCGGCGAAAAGATCGTGTACCACCTCGAGAACGGGGATTACGGCAACGACAAGAAGATGACCTTCAGTTTCAGGCGCGTCGGCAACCAGAAGCTCACGGTCGAGATCACCGAGTCCTACGACGTGGACTACGGCTTCAATCTGTTCGGCCGTTACGCTGGCCTGTACGTCAGCCGCAGCGTCGGCGACACCATGAAGACCAGCCTGGACAACCTCAACGCCCTGCTGGCCAGGATACCGAAATTCGATTACACGCAATTGTCGGTGCCGCCGAAGGTGGTCGATGTGCCGGCCGAGAACCTGCTGTTCGCACCGACCACGGCCAAGCGCGCCAACGATCTCGTCGAGTCGGCCATGCAGACCCAGGAAAAGTGGCTGCACCAGGTGATCGACAAGAACGGCCTCGAAGCGACTGGCCCGGTGCGCATCATCACTTCCAATTACGGCGCCGACACCTACGAGTTTGACGTGGCCATCCCGGTGCACAAGACCGGCGAAGCCGCTGGCGCCGCGCCGTCGCAGTTGAGCGTCAATCTCGAGGGCCCGGTGAAGTACCTGCAGACCAAGCCCTCGCGCGCGATCACCACCAGCTACAGCGGCCACATGGCGCAGCTTGCGGCGATCCGCGATATGATGAAGGCGTGGGGTGTGACCCATGGCGAGGACGTCGGCGATCGCCCGTACGAGTCCTACAACAAGGGCATCGCCGCGGGCTTCACCGAAAGCGGCCAGTTCAACCTGTTCTGGCCGGTCAAGGCGCAGGGCAGCAAGTAAGCCGCATCACGGGGCTCTCGCGCCCCGTTGTCCGACCCCGCCGCAGCCGATGCGGCGGGAGGACGCCGAAACTTCCAGGAAACTTGCAACCGCCCCGCACGGTCGAATCGTCAGCAATCGACGTCCGACCGTCGCTCGCTCGACCCATGATGCACAGCGAGGCCAGCAGTCGATGATCGAAACCCGGGAACTGAGCAAACGCTACGGTCGGATCACCGCGGTGGATGCGGTCAGCTTCACCGTTGGCACGGGCGAAGTGCTGGGATTCCTCGGGCCGAACGGCGCCGGCAAATCGACCACGATGCGCATGCTCGCCGGATTCCTCGCGCCTAGCGGCGGCAGCGCAAGCGTCTGCGGCCACGACGTGGCGGGCGATCCGCTTGCTGCGCGCCGCGCGCTCGGTTACCTGCCTGAAGGCGCTCCGAGCTACGGCGAGATGCGCGTGCAGTCCTTCCTTGCATTCATCGCCGATGCGCATCGATTGGAGCCGGCGCAGCGCAGGCGCCGGCTCGATGAAGTGATCGCGCGGCTCGCGCTGGAATCGGTGCTGAGCCAGCGCATCGATACCCTGTCGAAGGGTTTCCGTCGCCGCGTCGCGCTTGCGGCGGCGATCCTGCACGATCCACCCGCGTTGCTGCTCGACGAGCCGACCGACGGACTCGATCCGAACCAGAAACACGACGTGCGCCAGTTGATCCGCGACATGTCGCGCGATCGCACCATTGTGATCTCGACCCACATCCTCGAGGAAGTGCAGGCGCTGTGCACGCGCGCCATCGTTATCGCGCGCGGCAAGTTGCTCGCCGATGCGACGCCGGCCGAACTCGAACGGCGTTCGCGCTATCACGGCGCGGTGTCGCTGCAGGTCGGCGACACCGTGACCGCGCGTTCGGCGCTCGACGGCTTGCAAGGCGTCGCTGCGGTCGAGGTCGATGGCGACGACGATCGCTTGCTGGTGCTGGCCCGGCCCGGCGTCGATCTTTTGCAAGCGATCGAGGAACGCCTGGGTGCGCGCGGCGTGGTGTTTTCCGATGCGCGCATCGAACGCGGCCGGCTCGACGACGTGTTCCGCAGCCTCACCCTCGACGGAGCCATGCCATGAGCGCGATGTGGACGGTGTTCCGCCGCGAATGGGGCAGCTACCTGGCCACGCCGGTGGCGTATGTGTTCACCGTGATCTTCCTGATGCTCGCCGCCGCGCTGACATTCTATCTCGGCGGCTTCTTCGAGCGCGGCCAGGCCGACCTGCAGCCGTTTTTCGCGTTCCATCCGTGGCTATACCTGTTCATCGTTCCCGCGGTGTCGATGCGGTTGTGGGCCGAGGAGCGCGGCAACGGCACGATCGAATTGCTGCTCACGCTGCCGTTGCCGACCTGGCAGGCGGTGCTCGGCAAATTCCTCGCCGCGTGGTGTTATATCGGGCTTGCACTCGCGTTGACGTTCCCGATGTGGATCACGGTGGATTACCTCGGCGATCCGGACAACGGCGTTATCCTCGCCGGTTACATCGGAAGCTGGCTGATGGCCGGCGCGTTCCTCGCGGTCGGCGAATGCCTGTCGGCGGCGACGCGCAACCAGGTGATCGCCTTCATCCTCACCGCCAGCGTGTGCTTCCTGTTCCTGCTGGCCGGTTATCCGCTGGTGCAGGAATCCGCGCGTGCGTGGTTGCCGGACGCGCTGACCGATGCGATCTCCCAACTCAGTTTCCTCACCCATTTCGGCGCGATTTCCAGGGGATTGCTGGACTTGCGCGACATCGCGTTTTTCGCGATCACGATCCTCGCCTGGCTGGTCGCGTGCACGATCGTGGTCGACCTGAAGAAGGCGGACTGAACGATGACCACGCGTTCAAGCCTTCCCGCGTCGATCAAGCTGTCGCTAGTCGCGATCGCGTTCGTCGCGCTGGTGTTCCTCAGCGGCCTGCTGCTGCGCGGCGCGCGGATCGACCTGACCGCGAACCGGCTATACACCCTCTCGCAAGGCACCGAACACATTCTCGCCAACAACAGCGAGCCGATCCGCCTGCGACTGTTCTCTTCCGACCAGGCGATGCGCGATCTGCCGGGCCTGCGCACCTACGCCCAGCGCGTGCGCGAGCTGCTTGAGGAAATCGCCGCGAAATCGCATGGCCGCATCACCCTCGAAGTGGTCGATCCGCTGCCGTATTCCGATGCCGAAGATCGCGCCGCCGGTTACGGCTTGCAGGCGTTGCCGATCGGCGCTGGCGGCGAATCGGTGTACTTCGGACTGGCGGGCAGCAATGCGCACGGACTGCAATCGGTCGCGCCGTTCTTCGATCCGGCCAAGGAAATCTTCCTCGAATACGACATCGCCAAGCTCGTCACGTCGTTGTCGAGCCAGCACAAACCCGTCGTCGCGGTGCTGTCGTCGCTGCAGAACGGGCCGAGCTTCGATCCGGCCAGCGGGCAGGTCAAGGACGGCTGGACGATCGACAGCGAACTCGCGCGCCTGTACGAATTGCGCCGCCTGCAGCCGAACCCGGCCTCGATCGGCGACGATGTCGATCTGCTGGTGCTGATCCATCCGAAGGATCTCTCCGACGAGACCCAGTACGCGATCGACCAGTTCGTGCTGCGCGGCGGCCGCCTGCTCGCGTTCGTCGATCCGCTCGCCGAATCCGATCCGGGCGCGCAGAACCCGCCGCGCGTCGCGCCGGGCGGCGAACTTACGCCGGGCGTGTCGTCCGCACTCGACCGCCTGTTCAAGGCGTGGGGCGTGGCGTACGACCCGCACAAGATCGTGCGCGACGTGGGCTATGCGATGCAGTTCCAGAGCGATCCGCGGGCACAGGCCGTATCGAATCCCACGATCATCGGCCTGAATCGCGACGCGATGAACCAGAACGACACCGTGTCGGCGCAACTCGATGCGTTGAATTTCTCCAGTGCGGGCGCGATCGAACTCGCTCCGCGCAGCCCGATGACGCTGGAACCGCTCGCGCGCAGCTCGACCGATGCGGATCTGGTCGCGACCGATCGCGTGCGCCTGCAGTCCGATCCGAAACAGCTCGCCGAAGGTTTTCACGCCACCGGAAAATCGTACGTACTCGCCGGGCGCCTGACCGGAAAACCAGCGAGCGCGTTTCCCGAGCGCAGCGATGCGAAGCATTTGGCGAGCGCGCGCGAGTCGGTCAGCATCATCCTCGCCGCCGATACCGACCTACTGACCGACCGCATGTGGGTCAGCGCGCAGGATTTCTTCGGCCGCAAGTTGCTCAACGCGTTCGCGAAGAACGGCGATTTCGTGGCCAACGCGGTCGACAACCTGGTCGGCACGCCCGACCTGATCGCGGTGCGCACGCGGCCAGGCTTCAACCGTCCGTTCACCCGCGTCGAGGAACTCAAGCGTCGCGCCGACCAGCGCCTGCGCGGCAAGGAAGACGAACTGCAGTCGCAGTTGAAGCTGATGGAAGGCAAGCTCGCCGAATTGCAGCCCGACAAGTCCGACAAGAACGCGAAGCCTTTGGGCGCGCGGCAGAGCGCCGAGATCCGCGATTTCCAGCAGCAACGCCAGCGCGTCCGTACCGAGCTGCGCGACGTGCGCCTGCAGCTCGACGCGAGCATCCACAGGCTCGGAACGCGGCTGAAACTGATCGACATCCTCGGCGTGCCGCTGCTGCTGACGATCGCGGCGTTCGCGGCCGCGTGGTGGCGTCGCCGGCCGCAGCGCCATGCGATCTGATTCGACCGAACCCGATACCGTCGCGCGCAACGTCGCGGTGCGTTCGATGCGTGCGCTGGCCGGAATCGGCGCGCTCGCGTGCGGCGTCGCGGTGGGTATCGGTGCGTACGCGATGCACGCCGCGCTGGCCGCACAGAACCACGAACGCCTTGTCATCGCCGCGCTGTTCCTGTTTGCGCACGGACTCGCGCTCGCCGCGCTCGCGCCGCGCACCACATTGCGCCTGAGGCAGGCCGGCTTGTGCGTTCTGATGGTCGGAACGATCCTGTTTTCCGGCAACCTGATCCTCGCTGCTTTACTCGGTATCGCACCTGCGCTCGCACCGTTCGGCGGAAGCCTGCTGATGCTGGGCTGGCTGTTGGTCGCGATCGGTTTTCTGTTCGGATAATTCCGTACGCCACAGGAGTGTTGGCATGCCGCGCCTGAGCCGTGGATTCGACCTCGATGCCGCCCACGCGCACCTGCGCAAGCGCGATCGCGCACTTGCGAAATGGGTGCGCAAGGTCGAAGTCATCGAGACGCCCGCGCGCTGGAAGCAGTGCTTTGATGTCACCGATGCACTCGCACGCGCGATCCTGTTCCAGCAACTCTCGGGCAAGGCTGCCTCGACGATCGTCGGTCGCGTCGAAGTCGCGACCCGATCGAAACTGCTGCACGCCGATGCGTTCGCG
>JANXZP010000213.1 GCA_025355485.1 Pseudomonadota bacterium | reverse complement strand
CGCGTGGATGCTGCTGTCGGTGGTCGCCAACCTCGGCATGCTGGGCTACTTCAAGTACGGCCATTTCCTGCTGGATAATTTCAGCACGCTGATGACGGGCCTCGGCCTGCACTACGTGCCGCCGTCGTGGGACATCGTGCTTCCGGTTGGCATTTCGTTCTACACCTTCGCGACGATGTCCTATACGCTCGACGTGTACCTGCGTCGCGCGAAACCGGCGACCAACTTCCTCGACTATGCATTGTTCGTCACTTTCTTCCCGCACTTGGTCGCGGGTCCGATCATGCGTCCGACCGAACTGGTGCCGCAGTTCGCCGAACCGCGCCGTGCGAGCGTCGACCAGTTGCGCTTCGGCCTGGTGCTGATGACGCTGGGCCTGTTCCAGAAGATCGTGCTCGCCGACAGTTTCCTCGCGAAGGCGGCCGAGACGGTGTACGACGGCGACAAGCTGCCGGGCGTGCTGGATGCGTGGTTCGGCACGCTCGCTTTCAGCGGACAGATCTTCTGCGACTTCGCCGGTTATTCCACCACTGCGATCGGCGCGGCGATGTGCCTGGGGTTTGCGATGCCGGACAACTTCCGTTTTCCGTACGCGGCGATCGGTTTTTCGGATTTCTGGCGACGCTGGCATATCACGCTGTCGTCGTGGCTGCGCGATTACCTGTATATCCCACTGGGCGGCAATCGTCATGGCGAAGCGCGCACGTATTTCGCGCTGATGGCGACGATGCTGCTCGGCGGCCTGTGGCACGGTGCGAGCTGGACGTTCGTGGTCTGGGGCGGATTGCATGGCCTGTATCTGTCGGCGGAACGCGTGTTGCGCTCGTGTTTCTCGGGCTATCGGCCCGGCCCGCTCGCCTTGTTCGCGTTCGGCCTGCTGACGTACGCGCTGGTCAACATCACATGGGTGTTCTTCCGCGCGCACACGTTCGGCAAGGCATGGATCGTTTTGCGTGGAATGTTCGGTGGCAATCCGCATGCGGAACCGATACTGACCACCGTCAATCTCGCGATGACCGCGCTGATCGTCGGCGGGTTGGTGATCGCGCACTGGCTGATGCGCGAACGTACGCTCGAATCGATGCTCGAACGCGCGCCGTCCGTATCGTTATCCGCCGCATTGGGCGTGATGGCCTTCACCATCGTGATTGCACAAGGGGCTGGCAGTGCCTTCATCTATTTCCAATTCTGATACGACACGCGTCGAACCCTTGCGCCCGGGCTTCGTGCGCCAAACTGCGTCCGATCGTCCCGGCGTGGCGCAGCCGGTGCCGGTGCGCGATATTCCATCGCGACCGTGGGCTTCGATCTGGATCGGCGCATTGATCCTCGCCGTGCTGCTGCTCGCAGGGTGGGAATGGCATTGGCGCGCGTTCGGCGTGTTGCCGACCTATCGCAACAGCGATGGCGAGTGGGCGCAGCAGCGACGCCGCATCGACGAAGGCGAGGGCGGCAAGACCGTGCTGGTCGGTTCCTCGCGCGTGCTGTTCGACGTGCAGTTGCCGGTGTGGGAGAAAATCGACGGCGAGCGTCCGATCCAGCTCGCGCTCGAGGGCACTTCGTCGGCGCCGGTGCTGGAGGACCTTGCGGCCGATCCGAAATTCACCGGCCGCGTGCTGGTCGGCGTCGCGCCGGAACTGTTCTTCAGCGGCTTTGCGTATCGCGGCAAGGCGATTTCGTTCTTCCACAAGCAGAGCCCGTCGCAGCGCATCGGCAACTGGCTGTCGATGCACCTGCTGGAGCCGTACCTCGCGTTCGACGGTTCCGATTTCGCGCTGGCCACGGTGGTGCGTCGGCAGGATTGGTGGCCGCTGCGCCCGGGCATGAAGCCGAACACCAGCGTGCGCGAACTGCGCGTGTCGGACGCCGATCGCAACACCCACATGTGGAGCAAGGTGGAGAACGATCCGCAGTATCGTGCGCTGACGCGCAGCATCTGGGCGGAGCGGCTCAACGGACCGCCGCCGCCGGACATGGATTCGCCGGCGAAGGTGCACAAACTCATCGACCAGCAGATCCAACGCGCAGTCGTCGCGGTAAATAAACTGCGCGCGCGCGGCGTGCAGGTGCTGTTCGTGCGCCCCCCGAGCATGGGGCCGTACCTCGCATTCGAGACCAAGGTGTTTCCGCGCGCAGCGACCTGGGACGCACTGCTGAAGCGCACCGGCGCGCCCGGCATCCACTTCCAGGACTATCCGCAATTGCAGGGCTACGACCAGCCCGAGTGGTCGCATCTGTCGGCGGTCGACGCGAATCGCTACACCGCCGAACTGGTGACGATCATCGACCGCGATTTCTGGAAGAAGGGGCCGCAAACTCCGGCGACAGGCGTAGCTGTACGCTGATCCCGGACGATCGCATGGATCCATGCGCGCCGTGCGGCTTCGGCGAAACGGGTTCGCGTCATCGCTGACGCGATGGCCTTGCACGATGTCGCGAGCAGCCTGGCATATACCGCCCAGCGCCTTTGTTGACTGTGCCGCTGGCCGGGTGTCGAATGGTGCGCACGCGAGTGCCATCCATCGCAATGCGCGGCTGCTTCGATTGCCGGATCGGGGAGATCACAATGAACGCAAGAGTGCTGCGCACGCTGGTGCTGGCTGCGGCGTTCGCCGCGTCGATTCTTTGCAGTTCTCCCGTCGCAGCCCAGTCCTGCGGCTGCACGCATCAGGGTGGAAACGTGGATTGTCCTGCGGGCCTGCCGCCCGGCAGTCGCAGCGTGCAATACACTTCCGGCGGCACGATGTGGGCGACGCCCACTGACCAACAAGTATTCGTCCCGCATACGAGCTTCGTGTGCACTTCATCGGCCACGACAGCACCTTCAGTCCAGCAGTCGAAAACGTCGCCGATGCAGACGCCGATCGCGCCGCAAACCGGCAGCGGGAAACGCAGCAGGGATCGATCGAATAGCTTGTTCGACCAATTGATCCGCGAGCGATTGAGTCGCGATGTCGAAAGGCATCCGCCTGCCTCGTCTTCGGTGATGTCGCATGACTGCAAGGGGTACTCCTGTGCCGGCCGTCTGCAAGAAGACCCGGCCATGGTCTGCTATCGGAATGTCAGCGCCACGGTGGCGGACGGCAACGGAGTGGTTCACAGCGACAACTTGTACGTTCAACTCGGACAGGCGGCCGGCATCGCGTACGCCCAAATCCAAACTCCCGGCACCTGCGCAACGTGCAATGAACCCGCTTACGATTGCAGCGGCACGTTTTACGATCGCGACGGAGCCCCGATGAGGGTGCCGCCCGTCCCGGCCAGCGTCAGGAACGATGCCGATGTAAAAAACTGGAAAGCCAATGTGCAGCATTTTTATCTGGATGCGTACGTCGATCCGCAAGGCAGGAGATTGTCGCCAGGCAAGGCCGCGCTCTGCAGCACGTGGGCCGGAGTTTATTTTCAGGCCAGGCCCGACCCCAGCCTGTTGCAGGCGCTTGATACGCTCCAGCAAATCGGCGCCGAAAGTGCCTACAGGCAGGACCGGAAATGGCAGACAGCCATCTTTGCCGCGGGAACGGCTAAGGGATGTCCCGTGCCAGTTTTGCCACCGCAACACGATATCGAAAGCTGGTTCGTGCCGGTAAGTTCTGCCCGGCTCTTTCATAAAGGCTTCCGCGACTGCGCGCAACCCGACACGAATGGGGTCGGCGGATGCCCGCACGCGTTCGATGCACCCACCGGCAAAGGCAATTTTGTCAAT
>JANXZP010000197.1 GCA_025355485.1 Pseudomonadota bacterium | reverse complement strand
CGCTAGTGATGACGGCCGACCGGAGCGCCGCGAATCCATCGAGCCGCAGCATTGCTACGTCTGCAAGCAGAAATATTCGCTGATCCATCATTTCTACGACCAGCTGTGCCCGGTCTGCGCCGACTTCAATTTCGCCAAGCGCACCGAGACAGCGGATCTGCGCGGACGCGTCGCTTTGCTGACCGGTGGTCGCGTCAAGATCGGTTACCAGGCCGGCCTGAAGTTGTTGCGCGCGGGCGCGAGCCTGATCGTGACGACGCGCTTCCCGCGCGATTCGGCGGCGCGCTACGCGGAGGAGCCCGACTTCGGCGAATGGTCGGATCGGCTTGAGATTTTCGGGCTCGATCTGCGCCACACACCGAGCGTCGAAGCGTTCTGCCACGAACTGGTTTCCACGCGCGAGCGACTCGATTTCATCATCAACAACGCCTGCCAGACCGTGCGCCGTCCGCCGGAGTTCTACGCACACATGATGGAAGGCGAGACCGCCGCCACGCACGACGTGCCAGCGCATCTGCGCAAACTGCTCGGCGGTTACGAAGGATTGCGTCGCTATGCGATGTTGCCGGAAGCGGCGCATACCGATGCAAGCGGATCGTCGCTGGCGACAATTCAAACCGCCGATGCCATCGCCGGCATCACCCGTGCCGCCGAGTTGTCGCAGGTGCCGTTGCTCGCCGAGGAATTCGCCGGGCAGTCGCATCTGTTTCCGCAAGGAAAACTCGACCAGGACCTGCAACAGATCGACCTGCGCGAACGCAATTCATGGCGATTGCTGATGGCCGAAGTGCCGTCGGTGGAATTGCTGGAAGTGCAGCTCGTCAACGCGATCGCGCCGTTCATCATCAACGCGCGTCTGAAGCCGCTGATGTTGCGCACTCCAGAGCGCGATAAGCACATCGTCAACGTGTCCGCGGTCGAGGGCCAGTTCTACCGCAAGTTCAAGACCACGCGGCACCCGCACACGAACATGGCGAAGGCCGCGCTGAACATGATGACGCGCACCTCGGCAACCGATTACCACGGCGACGGCATCCACATGAACGCCGTAGACACTGGGTGGGTCACCGACGAGGATCCGGCCAAGCTCGCCGAGCGCAAGGTCATCGAGGAACGCTTCCATCCGCCGCTCGACATCATCGACGGCGCCGCGCGCATCGTCGATCCGATCATCGACGGCTTCAACACCGGCGAGCACGTGTGGGGAAAGTTTTTGAAGGACTACAAGCCGACGGATTGGTAGGATGATCGGAAGGGCAATTAAGTACCTCTGATCCCCATATTGACGACCGTGGCTTGAAGTCAAGACAGGCATATTCGCCATTCACGACCTCGACAATCCACTCTGGTCTTCGCTGCGCAGCAATCACCGCGCCTTAGTATTGCGCGCTGGCGATGCAGCCCGCTATCCACCAGCGGTCGCGCCATTCCTCGCCGTAGCAAGCGCCGATGCAGACGTAGCCGATTCAATCGCATCCTTGCTCGAACCCGACGAAACCGTCTACCTGCTCGGCGTCGCACCGCGCGTGTCGGACGGATGGAGTCTCAAGGCTTTCCCCGTGCTCGCGCAGATGATCTGCACGTCACCGATCGCGGTGATCGATGGGCCGGAGATGATCGAGTTGTCCGATGCGCATCGCGCGGACGTGCTGGAGTTGACGGCGCTGGTGTATCCGCATTATTTCCGGCCGCGCACGATGGAGATGGGTCGCTACTTCGGCATCTACGAAGCCGATAACAACGGGGATGGCCGGCTCGCGGCGATGGTCGGCGAGCGCATGGGCACCGATACGCACCAGGAAATCAGCGCGATCTGCACGCATCCCGATTTCCTCGGTCGCGGCTACGCGCGCCGCCTGACCGCGATGCTGAGCAACGACAACCTCGCACGCGGCCGCACGCCGTTCCTGCACGCCAGCCACGAAAACTACCGCGCCCTGCGCATGTACGAGCAACTCGGCTACACCTACCGTCCCGACATCGGCTTCTGGTCGCTGCGTCGCGCGTAGACTGCTCGCTCCGCGACCACGGCATTATGATTGAACGCAATTGGGAGAGCCGTCATGGACAAGCTGAGTTTGCAGAACCCTGTGTTCGCCGCCTACGTCATCGCCGCGACGCTGATGATCCTCAAGGCGGTGGGAATGTCCTGGCTGACCGTCGTACGCATGATGCAAGTGAAAGGTGGCTTCCGTTCGCCGGAGGATTTGCGCAAGACGCCATTGAATCCCGAGCCCAATGTGCAGCAGCTCGAGCCCAATGAGCGCGTGGAGCGTGTCCGCAGAATCCAGCTCAACGACCTGGAGAACCTTCCGTTCTTCCTAGTCGCCGGATTCCTGTATGTGCTGACCGACCCCTCGTTGCTGCTCGCGCGGATATTGCTGTACGGCTATGTCGTGTCGCGACTGCTGCATTTCGCCGCGTATGCGAGCGCACGCAGCCACGAGACACGCGCCACGCTGTGGACCATCGGCTCGCTCATCCTGATTTTCATGACCATCAGGACGTTGATTGCGGCTATTGCGCAGTGATGAACGACTGACCGATTGGGCTCGACATGCGTCTTCCATGCGCGACGCGCGTCGTCGTGCGCAAAGACGCCGTAATGCCACACTGGCGGATTCCTGTCACGTCGTCTTCAAGGTACCGTCACATCCGCTACCCAGACTCCACGCTTCGGAAGATCAACCACGGAGCGGATCATGTTCGGAATGAAAGCCTCGGCGCTGGCGTCGGCAATCTTCGTCGCAATCGCGGGAACCACGATTACCCTGCAACCATCGCAGGCTACCGACCTTGGATACCAGGTTCGGCGCGTGCTGCTGATCAGCGTTGACGGGATGCACCAGGCCGATCTCGCGAACTGGATCGCGCACAACCCGCGATCCATCCTGGCCCGCCTCGGCGCAAACGGAATCACGTTCACGGCAGCGCGTTCGAGCACGCCGTCGGACTCGTTTCCAGGACTGCTGGCGATGGTCACGGGCGGAACGCCGAAATCGACCGGCGTCTATTACGACGACAGCTACGACCGCACGCTGTACGCGCCGGGCAGCAACTGCACCGGCAATCCCGGGATCGAGGCCGTGTACGACGAGAGCATCGACCACGACATGAACCAGCTTTTCAGCGGTGGCATCAATCCGGCCTACCTGCCGATGCAGAAAGGACCGTCGGGCCAGTGCAAGCCGGTGTATCCGCACGATTTCGTGAAAACCAACACGGTGTTCGAAGTCGTCAAGCAGTCCGGCGGACGCACTGCCTGGGCGGACAAGCACCCGGCCTACGATCTGGTCAACGGGCCGTCCGGAAAAGGCGTGGACGACCTGTACACGCCGGAAGTCAATTCACTGATCGCGAACGGCGGAATCGCGAACGGCGTCAACCTGGGCGCGACGCTGGCCTTGTGCAACGGCACGAATTCGCTGCCGGTGATCCCGGTGAACAAGGTCAAGGACTACACGAATTGCATTCCATCGATCCAAGCGTACGACGACGTCAAGGTTCAGGCCGTCATCAACCAGGTCGATGGATTGAAGGCGGACGGCAGCGCCTCGGTCGGCGTTCCGACGATCTTCGGCATGAATTTCCAGGCGGTCAGTGTCGGCCAGAAGCTGCCTGTAGGCGGCTACACCGACGCGTCGGGCACGCCGAGCGCCAACTTGAACGCCGCTCTGGCACGCACGGATTATTCGATCGGCCGCATCGTCGCTGAGCTCGAAGCGCGCAACCTGCTGCGGTCGACGATGATCATCATCAGCGCGAAGCATGGCCAGTCGCCGATGAATCGCGGCGCCCTCGCGATGGAAAGCGGCGGTCGCGGCGATACCAGCGTGCAGGATCCCGCGGATTTCATCGCCGCCGCCGATCCGACGGTGGACTCCGCCTCCGGCTTCTCGAATCCCAATAGCGGCAGCACGCTGTCGACCAGCGGCTATTTCCAGACAGACGATGTCGGCCTGCTCTGGTTGCAGAATCAGTCCTGGTCGAACGTGACACATGTCGTTGCGCAGTTGCAAGCCAACGCCGCGGCGATCCACGCCAACACGCTGCCGTCGGGGACAGTTCTGCCGGGTAGCATCAATTCCGGCAGCGGTCTCGCAACATTTTTTGGCGATCCGACCTCAGGCGATCCCGTGGCGGCCGCACGCGCGCCGAACGTCCTCATCCAGCCCAACGCCGGCGTGATCTATTCCGGCAGCTCGAAGAAAATCGCGGAGCACGGCGGCGGTACGCTGGACGATACGCGCGTGGCACTGATGATTTCGCTGCCTACCATCAGCGGACACTCGGTATCGACACCGGTGTCGACCACGCAGATCGCACCGACCATACTTCGCGCGCTGCATCTGGATCCGCAGAGCCTCGATGCCGTGCGTATCGAAGGAACCCGTCCGCTGCAGGATTTTTACTCGCCATAACAGGCAAGCAAGCGCCGTCACGGGCCAAGGAACCGAACGTCGGGCTGCGGCCGGCGTTCGGTCAGCCGATCGCGCTTTAGGCCACCCGGATCTCGACATCGCCGATCCGCACGGCTTGGCCCGCGCGGATCTTGCAGGTCTTGCGCAGTTCGACGACGCCATCGACCGTCACTGCGCCGCTTGCGACGATCGTCTTGCCCATGCCGCCGCTGTCGCACAGCCCGACCAGCTTGAGCAACTGGTTGAGTTCGACGTGGTCGCGGGTCAGCGGGAATTCGATGGTCGGCATGTCGCAAGGTTACGGTTCGCGGCCGCAGGTTGCCAGCTGCCCCTTCGCGGACATCAAATTGAAACAATGAGTACGCATGCTCCGCTGTTGCGTCGCATCGGCGATCCGCACCTGAGGAGAAGTGACCATGCGCGGGAAAATGAATTTTGTATTGGCGCTGGCGTTCGCGTTCGCATTCGCATCGCTCGCCGCAATCGCCGGGCAGGCCTACGTCAGCATCGAGCAGCGCCTGACCGCCGAGCAACGCCACGCGACCGGCCTGGACACGCTGTCGCCCGCGCAGCTCGAGTTGTTGAACAGCCTGCTGCGCGAGGAGTCGGTGAAGATCGAGAAAACCGCGAAGGCCGAGGTATCGCACGACGACAGCAAGAGCCACGCATGGTCGATCGGTCTCGACACCGATCCGATCAAGAGCCGGCTGGTCGGCTCGATCAGCGAGTGGTCGCCGGGCACGGTCTTTGTGCTGGAAAACGGCCAGCAATGGAAAGTGCTCAAGGGCAGCGTGAAACTGCGCAAGACCCTGCAGTCGCCCGAGGTCGTGGTGATTCCGGGTATCGCGGGACGCTGGTTCATGCAGGTCGACGAGGACATGCCGAAGCCGCGGGTTTACCGGATCGACTGACGCGGGAGACTGCGGGCGATCACTTGCCGCAACGGCGAACCTGCGGGAGGATGCGCTTCCCCGGGCTTCGCCGCCACGCGAGTCGTATGCGCAACGTCCTGACCTGCCTGCTGATCGCTTCCTGCATTTTGCTCGCCGGGCCTGCATCGGCGGCCACGAGCGCGGCGGAACTCGCGAATGCCGCGTCCACGAGCGAACGCGCGCACCTGATCCTCGAAGACGCGTTGAAGGCGCGGAATCCCGACACGCGCAAGGTCGCGGTGCAGGCGCTGGGCTTGATCGGGCCGTGCGAGCCGTATCTGTCCGAACTCAGGACGATGCTGCTGGACGACGACGTGCAGGTGCGCGTGGCGGTGGTTGCGAGTGTGCTCGACCTGAAGGACAAGGACACCGTTTCGACCCTGCGCGAGGCGATGGGCGATCGCGTACCCGAAGTGAGTTTCGCCGCAGCGCGCGCATTGGCGTCGCTGGGCGATGCGAAAGGGCGCGACGTGCTGATCGCGGTGCTGGCCGGCGAGAAGCAGGCTTCCACCGGATTTTTCACCGCGCAGGGACGCAGCGCGTTGCGCATGTTCTACACGCCGAAGGCCGTGATTCCGTATCTCGTGGGTCGCGGCATAGGCTTAGCGCACGTCGCCGGCCTGGGTCTGGGCGTCGCTTCGCTGGAAGGCCTGTTGTCGGACCCGAATATTTCCGGCCGCGCTGCGGCGGCATTGCTGTTGAGTACCGATCCCGATCCGCGCGTGCTACTCGCACTGCGCACGGCGCTGACCGACAAGGACGAATCGGTGCGCGCGGCCGCCGTGCATGCGATCGCGTTGCGCGACGACCGTACGCTCGAGGCCGACCTGCTGCCGTTTCTCGACGACAAGGCCGATGCCGTGCGCACGCGCGCAGCCGCCGCGTGCCTGCGACTGGAATTGGTCCCGCCGGCGCAGCTTCCGGCGCCTGCACCCGCACCCGCACCAAAACCGCGCCCGCCGCGCCCACCGGTGAAACGTCCGCGCGGATAACGAAACGCGACGCCAACACGACAACGACCACGCGAGGTAGAACGATGAAAATCCACTGGACGATCGCAATGATCTTCGCGCTTGCCACAGGCAGCGCGATGGCGCGCGACGCCTCGCAGGACGCGAAGTTCATCTTGCACGCCGAAACGGCGATCTGCAGCGCGTACGAGGAGGGCGATGGCGATTCGCTGCGCAACCGCCTCACCGACGATTTCACCCTGACCGATAGCAAAGGCGCGATCACCAACCGCGACCAGGAAGTCCGCGCCGTAACACAACGCGATCCGGTCTACCTCGTGTTCAAGAATCACGACCAGAAGGTGAGGATGTACGGCGATACCGCGGTCGTCACCGGCGTCACCACCTTGCAGGGCCACACCGCGAGCAGCACCTTCGCGGGCGATTACGCGTATACCGACACGTGGGTTTATCGCGATGGCTGGAAACTCGCCGCCAGCCACGCGAGCCTGCTGCGCACACGCTGAAAATCGATACGAGGAACGGCAATGGACATCGATGTGATGGAAACCGTCGAGAACGCGAAAGAGCCGAACGACGAAACGAGGGATCGGACGAACGCGTGGCTCAATACATGGGTCGCGCTGACGGTCGCGATCCTCGCGACGTTCATGGCGGTGTGCAAGATCAAGGACGACAACATCTGCCAGGCCATGCAGCAGGCGCAGGCCGACAAGATCGACCATTGGGGCTTCTACCAGGCGCGCAACATGCGCGAGGAAGTCGCCAAATCCACACTCGTGCAACTCACGTTGCAGGAGGCGAACGGCCCGGCGTTGCAGCAGCCCGCCTACGCCACGGCGATCGCGAAATACTCGGCGTTGGTGCAGGACGAGGACGCGAAGAAGAAGCAGGTGATGGCACAGGCGCAGGAAGACGAGAATACATACAACGCGCTCAACTTCCGCGACGACCAGTTCGATCTGTCCGACGCGATGCTGGCGATCGCGATTTCCCTGCTCGCGCTCACGGCGCTGACCCACAAGCGCTGGCTGTACGGATTGGCGCTGGTGCCGACCGCGCTCGGCGTGCTGATGGGGTTGGCGGGGTTGTTCGGATGGCCGTTGCATCCGGACGCCTTCGTCCGGATGCTGAGTTGATGCGCAGGCCGTAGCGCCGTCCGCGGCGGTTTCAGGCAGCGACGAGCACCTTGAATCCGCCCCAGAACATCCGCTTGCCGTCGAAGGGGAGTTTTTTCGGATCCATCATGTCGGCCAGGCGCGGATCCTTCATCACCTTGGCGTTGATGCGGTCGCGTTGCGCCCGCGATTTGTAGACGATCCATGAGAACACCACGACCTCATCGGGTTTGAGCTTGACGCTCTGCGGGAACGAGGTGTGCTTGCCCGGCTTCACGTCGTCGGCGACGCACTCGCGGTATTCCAGCGCGCCGTGCTCGCGCCAGATCTTTCCGGCCTTCGTCGCCATGCGCTTGTAAGCGGCCAGTTTGTCCTTCGGCACCGGTACGACAAAACCATCGACGTAACTCATATGACCTCCTGCTGTGGTGGATGCGCAGTTCGATGAAACATTGCGGTCGCATCACCGACCCTGCGATAACGGTACTACAGCAGGCCGCGGTACGGGGTCAATTTGGCGGGTGTATTCTCCGATCCGAAGCCCGCAGGAGGTATCCGAATGGCCAGGGTCGTACTCGCATCCGCATTGTCGCGCTGGCTGCCGCAAGCGGCGGGCAAGCCGACGGGCGAGGTCGCGCTTGAAGTCGCGGGAGCGAGCGTCGGCGACGTACTGGCCGGACTGTTCGCGCTGCATCCGAACCTGCGCGGTTACGTGGTCGATGAACATGGTGCGGTGCGCCACCATGTCGCGGTGTTCGTCGACGGCGATGCGATCCGCGACAAGCGCGTTCTCACGCAAAGTCTTGGCGAACGCGCCGAGGTGTACGTGATGCAGGCGTTGTCCGGCGGGTGAAAAAATACGATTACTGCGAAGGAACTGACATGTCAGACCGGTTGCTGGTATCCACGCGCAAGGGACTGTTCGTCGTCGAGCGCGACAATGACGCGTGGCGTGTCGCGAACAAATCCTTCCTCGGCGACAACGTCGCTCTCGCGTTGGCCGATCCGCGCGACGGTAGCTGGTACGCGGCGCTGGATCTGGGCCATTTCGGCGCGAAGTTGCAACGCTCGACCGACCAGGGCCGCACATGGAGCGAGTGCGCGGTGCCGGCGTTCGACGCGGACGACGAGGTCGTGACGGGCGACGGCAAACCGTCGCAGCCAGCCACGCTGAAAATGATCTGGTCGCTGGAAGCGGGCGGTGCGACTGAGCCTGGACGCTTGTGGGCCGGTACGATTCCCGGCGGCTTGTTTCGTTCCGACGACTTCGGCGCGAGTTGGGAACTCGTGCGCGGCTTGTGGGACATGCCCGAACGCAAGGGCTGGTTCGGCGGCGGCTACGACATGCCGGGCATCCATTCGATCTGCGTGGATCCGCGCGATCCGCGTTGCGTGCGCGTCGCGATTTCCACCGGCGGCGTATGGCGCAGCGACGACGCGGGCGAAACCTGGGCGCAGACCGCGAACGGCATGTTCGCGGCCTACATGCCGGAAGAGCGCAAGTTCGAGCCGGGCGCGCAGGACGTGCATCGCCTCGTGCAATGCGGCGCCGCGCCGGATGCATTCTGGGCGCAGCACCACAACGGCGTGTTCCGCAGCACCAGCGGCGGCGTCGACTGGAAGGAAGTCGCGAACGTGCAGCCGTCGGTATTCGGCTTCGCGGTCGCGGTGCATCCGCGCGATCCGGACACCGCGTGGTTCGTGCCCGCGACCAAGGACGAGCGCCGGATTCCGGTGGACGGCGAAGTCGTCGTCGCACGCACCCGCGATGGCGGCAAGAATTTCGACGTGCTGCGCGATGGATTGCCGCAGAAGGATGCCTACGATCTGGTGTACCGGCACGCGCTCGCGATCGACGGCAGCGGCGATCGCCTCGCGTTCGGCTCGACCACCGGCGGGCTGTGGATCAGCGAAAACCAGGGCGATCGCTGGCGGGCGCTGGACGCGCGACTGCCGATGGTGCATGCGGTGACGTTTGCGGGATAAAAATCACCATATCCGCACGCGATCTTCCGGCGCGACGTAGAACTTGTCGCCGGGTTTCACCCCGAACGCGTCGTACCACGCATCGATGTTGCGCACGACGCCGTTGACGCGGAACACGCGCGGCGAATGCGGGTCGCTGACGACCTGTCGGCGGATCGCATCCTCGCGCAACTTGCCGCGCCACGCCTGCGCCCAACCGAGCAGCACGCGTTGTTCGCCGGTGAGCCCGTCGATGACCGGCGCGGGCTGGCCGTGCAACGATGCGTGATACGCGTCGAGCGCGAGCGTGAGCCCGCCGAGGTCGGCGATGTTCTCGCCCAACGTCAGGTCGCCGTTGATGTGCACGCCGGGCAGCGGCTCGAACGCCGAATACTGCGCGGAGAGTTTTTTCGCGCGCGCCTCAAACGCTTTCGCATCGTCGGCCGTCCACCAGTCGCGCAGCGCGCCGTCGGCGTCGATCTTGCGGCCCTCGTCATCGAAGCCGTGGGTGAGTTCGTGGCCGATGATGCCGCCGACCGCGCCGTAATTGATCGCCGCATCCGCGTTCGGATCGAACACCGGTGGCTGCAGGATCCCGGCCGGGAACACGATGTCGCGCAGCGAACCGTTGTACGCATCGTTGGTCTGCGGCGTCATCGACCAGTCGAGCCGGTCGATCGGGCCGTTCAATCGATCGACGTAGAACGCCCAGTCCGCCGCACCAGCGCGCACGACATTGCCGATCAGGTCGTCGTCGCGCACAACGACGTTGGAGTAATCGCGCGGATGATCCGGATAGCCGACCTTGATCGTGTAGGTCTCGAGTTTTTTCAGCGCTTGCAGCTTCGTCTGCGGGCTCATCCAGTCGAGTTTCTCGATGCGCGCGTGGTACGCGGCCTTGACGTTCGCGACGAGGTCTTCGATCTTCGCTTTCGACTGCGGCGGGAAATAACTCGCGGTGTACAACTGGCCGACCGCCCAGCCCAGATTACCGAAGGTGTCGTTGCGGTCGCCGACGCCATAGTCGCCGCCCGACACCGCGTGCACGCCGCGCTTCCAGCGCGCCTGCTGCGCCTGCTGGCCGGACAGGGTCTTGTTGTGCATCTCGAAATACGCATCCGCGAACGGTTTGGACAGATAGAACGCGGCGTTGTCGGCGATGTGCGCCGCCTGCCAGGCCTTGATCGTTTCGACCGGCGTCTGTGCGTACAGCGCGGCGAGTTTCGGGAACGCGGTTTTCTCGCCGACCACGATGCGTTTCAGCTTGCCGAGTCGCGCCTGCTTCAGGAATCCCTGCCACGCGAATCCTGGCGCGAGCTTCTGCAATCCGGCGATCGTCATCGGATTGTAGGTCGCGTTCGGATCGCGCTGTTCGACCTTGCTCCAGCTCGCATCGGCGATCTTCGTCTCGAACGCGACCACATCGTTCGCGGCGGCCTCCGGATGCGTCCAGCCGCTCAGCGTCAGCAGTTTCGCGAGGTAGGCCTGGTACGCGGATTTCTGCGCGGCGAAGTCGGGCTTGAGGTAGTAGTCGCGGTCGGGCAGGCCGAGTCCGCCCTGACCGATGTATACCGTGTAGCGTTTCGGGTCCTTCAGGTCGACATCGATGAAGAGGTTGAACATCGTGCCTTCGAAGTCGAGGTTGTTGCGGCCCATCGACGCAGCAAGGTCATCGCGCGTTTTCGCATGGCGCACCGCATCGAGTTGCGGCGCGATCGCTTTCGCGCCGAGCGCTTCGATGCGTGCCTCGTCCATGTACGACTTGTAGAACGCGCCGATCTTGGCTTCCATCGTCGCCGGTTGGTGCGCGGCGCGCGCGGCTGCGTTTTCCATCATGTCGTGCAGGTGTTTTTCGGTGGTGTCGGTCATCGCCAGCCGCAACGAGACGGCCGACTTGTCGGCGGGAATCTCGGTCTTTTCGACCCAGGTGCCGTTCGCATAACGGAAAAAATCGTCGCCCGGTTTGGTGGCCTTGTCGGCGCCGGTCAGATCGAATCCCCATGTTCCGTATTGCGGCTTCGCGCTCGCCGCGCTCGCGTCCTTCGGCGCGTCTGCCGCATGCACGATGCCGGCAAGCGATACGGCTGCGCAGACCACGGCAAGAATCCTGCTGTTCATGGCGACCTCGACCGATGGGAAACAGGACGAAATCCTCGCACGTTTGTGGGACGGCTGCCGTGTGCCGGAAGGACTGGTGATCGAAGCTCGCCATGCGGGACTTCGGACAGATCGGCTATGCTTGATGCGGACGTTTCGTTCAGAATCCTCATTCTAGGGTACGCCCGATGATCAGTGCCCCGGTTCCGGAAAACGAAGACCAGCGCCTCGCGGCCCTTGGCCGCTACGAAATCCTGGACTCGATCCCGGAACGGTCCTACCAGGATCTCCTCACCATCGCGGCGGGCATCTGCGGCACGCCGATGGGCGCGATCAGCATGATCGATTCGCAGCGGCAATGGTTCAAGGCGCAGAAGGGATTGCCAGTACAGGAGACTTCGCGGGATGTCGCGTTCTGCGCGCATGCGATCCTTGGAGACGAGCTGTTCGTCGTGCCCGACGCACTCGCCGACGACCGCTTCCACGACAACCCCCTTGTTACCGGGAATCCGGGCATCCGCTTCTATGCGGGTGCGCCGTTGGTGACCAAGGGCGGCGAAGCCCTCGGCGCACTCTGCGTGATCGACGATCAACCGCGCGAGATCTCGGATACCCAGCGTCAGGCACTGGTCGCGCTGTCCCGCCAGGTGGTTGCATTGCTCGAACTGCGCCTGGCCCACAAGGAATTGCGCAACCACCTCGGCGAGCGCGAGTGGTACGAACGCATCCTGCACATCCGCGAACAGGAATTGCGCGACGAAAACCGGCACCTGTCCAAGATGAGTCGGACCGATGCGTTGACCGGCCTGCTCAACCGGCGAACCTTCAACAGCGCCATCGAAGGAGCGGTTGCAGCGGCAGCCAGCGATAGGTCGTCGCTGGCGCTGGCGATTATCGACATCGACTTCTTCAAGGCGCTCAACGACGCCTTTGGCCATCCGGCGGGAGATGCAGCGCTGGTGGAGATCGCGCGGACTCTTGAATCGCAAATGCCGTCCGGGGCGACCCTTGCGCGCTTCGGCGGCGAGGAATTTGCGGTGGTGCTTCCCGGCCATGGTGCCGGCGGCGCCGTGCTCGCTTGCGAGCGGATGCGCCAGGCGGTCCAGCAATTGGGGCACGAACCGCCATTGACGATCAGTGTCGGCGTCGCTGGATTCCGCAGCGGCGATGCCGTGAGCGACATCTACTCGCGCGCCGATGCGGCCTTGTACGCTGCCAAGCGCGGCGGCCGCAACCGCGTTGAGATGAACGAGTAGGCTCTCTCCGGCACATTCCACGCGAGCGATTACGCATGAGCGATTACGCATGAGCGAATCCGCAGGCAATGCCGGTTTCTATTTCGACGACCTTCATGTCGGGATGCGTTTCGAGACCGGAACGCACACGGTCACCGAAGACCAGATCAGGGAATTCGCGACGAGGTTCGATCCGCAGCCGTTCCATCTCGACGATGCCCTCGCGCGTACCAGCGTATTCGGCGGGCTCGCGGCGAGCGGATGGCATACCGCGGCGATCACGATGCGCCTGATGGTCGACTTGGGCATTCCCGCCGGCGGATTGATCGGCACCGGCTGCGAGGTGTCGTGGCCGCGACCCACGCGTCCCGGCGATACCCTGCGCGTGATGAGTGAAGTGATGGAGGTGGTGCCATCGCGTTCGCGCAACGATCGCGGAACGGTCGTGATGCGTAGCGAGACCCGCAACCAGAACGACGAGATCGTGCAGCAACTTACCGCAAGGATGGTCGCGTTCTGCCGGCCCGCAGTCGGTTAGCAAAACCCGGCGCACGCGCCATGCCAAGATAGCGGCATGTGCCGCATTGTCCGCTTATCGCTGGTAGTCACCGTCGCGCTGCTATGCGTTCCCTCAGCGCATGCACGCACGGTGTATCGCTGCTGGCGCGATGGCACGGTCAGCCTCGCGACCGCGCCCGAACCGGGCTCGCGTTGCGAACCGAAACACGTGGACGACGATGCCGCGCGCCTGCCGAACTTGTGGGGCATGAACGGTGCGCAGAGCGGCGTGTTGTACGTACGCGAGCAGGATGGCATGACGGTATACAGCACGCGCAACCTGCCGGGTTCGACCCGCCTGATGGCGTTCACCGTGACCCCGCCGGCGGATTCATCCGCGCACGCGGGGCTCGGTTCGATGGGGCCACCGCGCATCGATGTGCATGCAGCGATGTTCATTGCGGCAGCACGAGCGAACGGCATCGAGGACGCGTGGCTGCGCGCGGTCGCGCACGCCGAAAGCGACTTGCGCGACGACGCGGTCTCGCCGAAGGGTGCGCAGGGAATCATGCAACTGATGCCGCAGACCTCGGTGAGCTATCGCGTGAAGGATCCGTTTTCGGCCAGGGAATCGATCAGGGGCGGCGCGAAGTACCTTGGCGCACTGCTGCGACGTTACAAGGGCGATCGTCGCCTGGCTGAGGCTGCGTACAACGCGGGCATCGGTGCGGTCGAACGCTATGCGGGGATCCCGCCGTATGCCGAGACGCGTGCGTATGTGGACAAGGTCGAGGCGCTCTACGCGCTCTATCGGCAGGCCTTGCAGGGAGCGCACGGAGCGCTGCATTCCGTGAAGTGATCGAGCGATGCGGAAAGGAGTTCTGAACGGACGCGCATGACGTTTCCATTACAATCAACGACCACCGCCGACCGGCGCGATGGAATCCGCATGCCGCTGCACGTCGCCGACATCACGATGTTCCATGCCCCGGCCAGCGGCGGGGTGCGCACCTATCTGGAAGCGAAAGCCGGCTGGCTCGCAGCGTCGCGCCCCGATGTGCGCTACAGCCTGCTCGTACCCGACACCGGCGCCGTGCGTACGGACGCGATGCACACGCTGCCCGCGCCGCCGCTGCCATTCAGCAACGGCTACCGGTTTCCATTGCGGCGCAAGGCCTGGGTCGATGCGCTGGTCGCGTTGAAGCCCGACCTGATCGAAGCGCAGGATCCTTATGTGACGGGCTGGGCGGCGGTCGAAGCCGCTGACCGACTCGGCGTTCCGGCCGTCGCCTACTATCACTCCGACCTGACGCGCCTGATCGGCAGCCGCGTCGGCCACTGGGCCGATCGCGGATTGAACGCATACGTGGCGAAACTGTATCGGCGTTTTGATCGTGTGCTGGTGCCGAGCCGAATGATGGGCGAAAAACTCGAACGCCTGCGCGTGCCGAACATCGTGATCCAGCCGCTCGGCGTGGATCTGCAACGCTTCCATCCGATGCGCCGCGACGCGCAACTGCGCCAGCGCCTCGGCATCGGTGACGACACGCGCCTGTTGATATTCGCCGGCCGCGGCTCGCACGAGAAAAAGATTCCGGTGTTGCTGCAGGCGATGAAACTGCTCGGCGCGCAATACCAGTTGCTGCTGGTCGGCAGCCACATGCCCAAGCGCGTGCCGGGCAATGTGCATGTGATCGATCATTTCGTGCCGAAGGACGAACTGGTCGGCATGTTCGCCGCGAGCGATGCGCTGGTGCACGCGGGTGATCGCGAAACCTTCGGCCTGATCGTGCTCGAGGCGATGGCCTCGGGCCTGCCGGTGATCGGCGTGGACGCTGGCGCCGTGTCCGAACTGGTTACGCCCGATTGCGGGCGGCTCGCGCGCGCGGACAATGCGGCCGCGTTTGCCGACGCGGTGCGCGAAGTGTTCGCGAACGATCCGCAGGCGATGGGCCGCAACGGACGCCGTCGCGCGGAAACGACCTACGGATGGAATGGCGTGATGACCCAACTCATGCGCCAGTACGAAACGTTAACGCATCGTATTGCCGAGGAAGCGCCACATGTCGCCGCCACCGGATAAATCCTTCTGCGTCGTGCTGCACGATGTCGCGCCTTCGACGTGGCCTGCGTATCAGCCGTTCGTCGATGCGGTCGATGCGATCGGCGGCGTGCCGCTGACGATGCTGGTGGTGCCGGACTTCCACCGCCAGGGTTCGATCGTCGACGACATGGAATTCAGGCGCGCGATGGATGCGCGGATCGCGCGCGGCGACGAACTGGCGTTGCATGGTTTCCATCACGCCGATGCCGGCGCATCGCTGTCGCGTCCGCGCGAATGGTTCATGCGCCGCATCTACACCCGCGAAGGCGAGTTCTATGCGCTGGACGCGGCGACCGCGCGGCAACGCATCGACGCCGGACTGCAGGCGTTCCGGAGTTGCGGCTGGACAGCGACCGGTTTCGTGCCGCCGGCGTGGTTGCTCAGCGACGCCGCGCGCAGCGAAGTGATGGCCTCGGATTTTCGCTACAGCAGCGATCACGGCCACCTGATCCGTCTTCCGCAATGGCAACGCGTGCCCGCGCCGAGCCTGGTGTGGAGCGCGCGTGCGGGCTGGCGACGCGTGCTGTCGCGCGCGTGGAATGCGCAGCAACGGCGTCGGCATGCCGATGCGAACCTGCTGCGGCTGGGATTGCATCCGGTGGACATGCGCCACGCATCGGTGCTGCGCTGGTGGCTGGATACCGTGCAGTCGCTATTGGCTACGCGCGTCGCGCTCACCAAATCGCAGGCGTTGGATCGCACGCCATGATGAAGCGTCGCTACCTCGCGCTGGGATCGCTCGGACTCGTGCTGAGCCTGGGCATTCCGTTGCTGATCGGTCGCGGCGATGCGCTGCATCTGCTCAAGCAAATGCCACTGTTGTTGTGGGCGGCGACGCTGGCGATCATCGCGCTGTCGTGGAATGTCAACGCGGGCCGCGTGCGCATGCTGCTGTCCGGACTCGGCCAGCCCATGCGGCAACTACCGGCGGTCGCACTGATCATGGCGTCGGAATTTGCGATCTGCGCCACGCCGGCCGGCGCGGGTGGGCCGGTGACGTATGTCGTGCTGCTCAAGCGCCACGGCCTGAGCGCCTCGCAGGGCATGGCGATCTACGCGGTGGACCAGCTCATGGATCTGCTGTTCTTCGTCACCACGCTATCGGCGCTGGGCGTGTACTGGCTGCTCGTTCCGGCGCGAGCGCAGGCCTACGCGCCTTCGCAGTTGCTGCCGTTGGTCGCGCTGCTCGGCGCGGGATTGATCGCGGTGCTGCTGCTGGTGCGTTTCCACCGTGGCGCGATGCTCGCGCTGCTGCGCCTGCTGCGGAAATTGCATGTATCGCATCGGCGTCGTCGGCGCGTCGCGCGCTGGTACGCCGAATTCCGTGGCGGACTGGTGATGGTGGGCGGATTCCCGCCGGCGCGGCTGCTGGCGATCTACGCACTGTGCGCGACCCACTGGCTGTTGCGATACAGCGTGTTGTACGTGGTGCTGCGCGGGCTTGGCACGAACGTGACCTGGGTGTACAGCTTCCTGGTGCAGACCCTCGCGCTGACCGTCGGCCAGTTCACCTTGTTGCCCGGAGGCAGCGGCGGCGCGGAACTGAGCGCGACGGCGCTGCTCACTCCGGAAGTCGGCGCCGCGACCGCTGCGGCGGCGATCATCGCCTGGCGCTTCGCCACCTATTACTGGTACCTGATCGCCGGTGCGCCGGTGTTCCTGATGCAGGCCGGTCGCTGGCGCAACGACCGTGCGAAGGCAGCGCAGGAATTGGCCGCGTCGGAACCGCATGGGGCGACGCCGCGCGACTGAACTTCGTCAATCCTTCTGCGCATCCAGCGCGGCCTCGAATTCCTCGGGCAGCATGGGCTTGGCGTACAGGAAACCCTGCGCGAGATCGCAGCCTGCGGCGCGCAACAGTTCGTGCTGCCCGGCAGTTTCCACGCCTTCAGCGATCACCTGCATGCCGAGCGTGTGGGCCATCACGATGATCGCTTCCGACAGGATCAGGTCGCTCGATCCGGGCGCGAGGTTGTGGATGAAGGACTTGTCGATCTTCAGATAGTCGATGCCGAATTTCTTGACGTAGGCCAGCGACGAAGAACCAGTGCCGAAATCGTCGACCACGACCTGGATGCCCGCTTCGCGGAATCGCAGCAGGGTCCTGTCGAGGGTGGTATTGCCGTGCAACAGCTGGCCTTCGGTGATTTCCACGACGATGCTGTCGCCTTGCAGGTCGAGCCGCTGCAGGTGTTCGAGCCACGGCTCGTGATCGCCGGCGCCCTTGTTGAATTGCACCGGCGACATGTTGACGCTGACCTGGAAGCCGCGGTTGCGCCCCGTTCTCCAGCGCTTGACCCATCCTGCCGACTCCATGAACACCCAGTCGCCGATGTCGTGGATGATCCCGGACTCTTCGGCCAGCGCGATGAATTCGCCCGGCGTGACCAGCCCGCGTTGCGGATGCTGCCAGCGCAGCAGGGCCTCGGCCTTCACGATCCGTCCGCTGGCGATCTCCACGATCGGCTGGAAATATACCCGCAACTGGCGTTCCTTGAGCGCCACGCGCAGGTCGCCGATCACCCGCATCCGCTCCTGCGCGATTTCCTGCATCGATGCGGTGAAATAGCAGCAGCGGTCGCGGCCCTGGGCTTTGGCGGCGTACATCGCCTGGTCGGCGTTCTTGAGCAGGTCCTCGACGCTGGTCGCGTCGTCCGGATAGATGGTGATGCCGATGCTCGCCGAAACGTAGCCGACATCGTCGCGCAACGGGAACGGATCGGCGAGCTTGCGCAGTATGTCCTGGGCGACGCGCTCGATTGCACCGACATCGGCCAGGTCGTTGAGGATGATGGTGAACTCGTCGCCGCCGAGCCGCGCGACGGTATCCCCGTCGCGCACGCAACTGACCAGGCGTTGCGCGGCGTCGGCGAGCAGCACGTCGCCCATGTGGTGGCCGAGGGTGTCGTTGATTTCCTTGAAGCGGTCGAGGTCGACGAACAGCAGCGCCAGTTGCAGCCGCGAGCGTTGGGCTTTCCTGATCGCGTGTTGCAAGCGGTCGTGCAGCATGCGGCGATTCGGCAAACCAGTCAGTGCATCGAAGTTGGCCTGCTTCCAGATCAGGTCCTCGGATTCCTTTTTCCTGGTGATGTCGCGCACCGTCGCGATGATCAGGTTCTGTTCGTCGATCCGGATCGGCGTGAGCAATACCTCGGCGTGGAAATCCGCGCGCCGCACGCTGCAGTGGACCCACTCGAAACGGTGGCTGCCGTTGCGCAATGCGGTGGCGATCATCTCGTCGGCTTTCTCGCCCGAGAGCCGGCCATCGGGCTGGCGCAACGGCGAGATCTGCGAAGGATGCAGTTGCAGCAGTTCGTTCTTGCTCTGGCAACGCAACAGGTCGGCGGCGGCCTGGTTGCAATCGACGAACAGGCCGCTGCTGCCGTCGAGCAGCAGCAGCGCATCGGCGGTGCGCTCGAACATCAGCCGGAACCTGCTCTCGCTCGCGTGCAGCGCCGCCTCGGCCTGCTTGCGCTCGACCGTCGCGGCGACCTGGTTGGAGACGAACTCGAGCAACGCCTGGTCGTACTCGGTGTAACGCACGTCGCCCGCGTAACTCTGCACCACCAGAGCGCCGATAGTGCGCGCGCCGGTGATCAGCGGCACGCCCAGCCAGTCCAGCGGGCGCGTGCCGTACGGGTGGAACAGGCCGGTCTGGAGCGCGTCGTCCAGCGTGTCCGGGGTCAGCAGCAGCGAATGCCCGTTGCGCAGGATCACGTCGGTCAAGCCGTCGCCGAGCTTGCGTCGCGCCGGCGGTTCGCGGTCGATCTCGTCGACGTGGTACGGATAAGAGATTTCGTCGGTGTCCGCGTCGTACAGCGCGACGTAGAAATTGCGCGAGGGCATGAATTCGCCGATCGCGGCGTGGATGCGATGCAGCAGGTCGTGCATGTCGGACGCAGAATGCGCGGCCTCGGAAATCCGGACCAACGCCGTCTGTACCGCTTCGGACTGCTTGCGCTCGGTGATGTCGCGCAGCGTGCACAGGATCAGTTGCTGCGCATCGACGATGACCGGGGTCAGCAGCACCTCGACCGGGAAATTCGCGCGGTGCGCACTGCAGTGCACCCAGTCGAAACGATGGCTGCCGTTGCGCAGAGCGGTGGCGATCATCTCGTCGGCTTTTTCGCTCGACGGCCGGCCGTCGGGTTGCAGCGGCGGCGAGATCTGCGACGGATGCAGGGCGAGCAGCTCCTGCTTGTCCGCGCAGCGCAGCATCGCGGTGGTCGCGGGGTTGCAATCGACGAACAGGCCGGTCGTGCCGTCGAGCAGCATCAGCGCGTCGGCGGTGCGCTCGAACATCAGGCCGAACCGGCTTTCGTTCGCGTCCAGCGCCGGATTGGGTTTGGCGCGCGCGGGTGCGCGATCCGGATCGCGCCGTCCGGCCGGCTGTTCCTCGCATGCGGGACTGTGATCGCCCATTGCGCGACTCCATCGGTGCGTCATCGTCGGGGCGGTACCGGACGACGCGCTCCCCTGCGGCGGACTCTACTCGCCCGCAGGCCCGCTTGCTTGCACCACTTCGGGTTCGGGGTGCGCGCCCGACAAGCGCCGGAATTGCCCGTGCAGCAGCCACAGGCTGGTCAGCGCCTGCGCCGCGACCGTCACCACCGACAGCAGCCACAGTTGCTTGAGCTCGAAACCCGGCCGGCTGGAGATCCACAACGCGGGGCCGACGAAGGTGAGCAGGCGGGTCGCGCTGCTCATCAACGACGGCACCGTGTTGCCGAGCGCTTGGAACATGCCCGAGCAGGTGAAGATGATGCCCTGCGCGATGAAGTTGAACGAAATGATGCGCAGGAATTCCACGCTGACCGCAAGAACTGCCGGATCGCTGGTGAAGAAGTGCACGGGCCACTCGGGCCGCAGCTGGCACGCCACGGTCAGCGTGAGCATCACCGCGCTGCCGATGGCCTCGGCCGAATGGAAGGTTTCGCGCACGCGGCCGTGCAGTTTCGCGCCGACGTTCTGGCCGGCGATTGGCGCGGTCGCGAACGCGATCGCCATCGCTGGCAGCCAGATCGCCTGCATCACCCGCGAGCCGATCGTGAATCCGGCCTGCGCGGACGCGCCGGCATGGCGGATGATGAAATAGATCACGACCACGTAGACGAACAGCAGCGCGATTTCGCCGCCGGCCGGCAGGCCGATCGCGAGGATGCGCTTCCAGGTGTCGAAGCGTGCGCGCATCTGCGCTGCGTCGAAACCGACGTATTTTTCCAACCGCAGGAAATAGATGCACAGCAGCGCCACGCCGGCCGCGATCGCGATCGATGTCGCAAGTCCCGCGCCGACGACGCCGAGCGGCCTGCCAGTTCCCCATCCCGCGATCAGGATCGGCGCGAGCAGGGCGTTGAGCAGCACGGTCGCGATCTGCGCCAGCATCCCCGGCATCGCCAGACCGGTGCCGCGCAGCGCCGAGCCCAACGCGACCAGCGCGAACTGCAGCGCCAAGCCGGGCAGGAACCAGTGCAGATAGGTGATGCCCGCGGCCGTCGCCGCCGCATTGGCGCCGAGCGATCGCATGTAGAAACCGGCCAGCACATAGCCGCCGACCAGGGTGATCGCGGCGCACAACGCGGCGAGCAGAAGGCTCTGGTTGAAGACCAGGTTCGCATCGGCGGGATCCTTGCGGCCGGCCGCCTGCGCGATCAGCGCGACCGTGCCGACGCCGAGCAACTGGGTCAGCGCCATCACGATGAACTGGCTGTTGCCGGCCGCGCCGACGCCGGCGATCGCGTCCTTGCCCAGATGCGACACGAAATACAGATCGACGAGGATGTACAGGGTCTGGAACAACATGCCCATCGCGATCGGCATCGCCATCCGGACGACGTGCCGTGGAATCGAACCCTGGGTCATGTCCTGCATGGCGCGGCCCCTGCGATAGCGTGCGCGGACGTTAGCGCATGCGCGCGGATCGCGCCATCGCGGAAAACTCGCGGAACCGACAAGCGGGGGATGGTTCACTATGGGTCATGCTGTAGATCGGCCGAACATCCTCCGGAGTTGCCTCCATGTCTTATGTGCGTTGTCTGCGCGGCATCGCGTCCGGGATCGAGTACCCGGCCAGTGCGCCGATGAATCTCGACCCGACGGACGGCAGGCCGGTCGAGATGGTGCTGGATCTGCAACGGCTCGCGGCTGAGTTTCCGAATGCATCGTGGTACGACCCGGCGCGCCACGACCTCTGGCGATTCGGCGCACTGATGGCGTTGGACATCCGCGACCCCGACGACGCGCGGCACATCGTTGCGCTAGGCGAAGGCTGTACGCCCTTGCTCGAGTATTCCGATCATCCGATTGCACGCGCGGCCGGATTGCGCCTGCAGGTGAAGGACGAGGGCAGGGCGCATCCGGGATTCGGCGCAAACCCGACGCAGAGTTTCAAGGATCGCGGCATGGCGATGGTGGTCGCGCAGGCGCGGCGATTGGGATTGCAAAAACTCGCGGTGCCGACGCAAGGCAATGCTGGCGATTCGTTGACGCATTACGCGCTCGCGGCGGGCCTGTCGGTCGTGGTCGCGATGCCCGGCGACACGCCGGCGCCGATTCTTGGCAACGTTGCCGCCGCCGCGCATCGTCATCCGGATCAGGTCACGCTCGAATTGATAGGCCCGACCATCCGCGAAGCCGGCGCGTTGCTCAAGGAAAAATACATCCCGCAGGGCTATTTTTCGGTCGCGACATTCCAGGAACCCGGCTGGCGCATCGAAGGCAAGAAATCGCTGGGACTGGAACTGGCCGCGCCCGCGCACGGCGATACCCGCTGGTCGTTGCCCGATGCGGTGATCTACCCGACCGGCGGCGGTACCGGCGTGCTCGGGATGTGGAAGGCGTGGGACGAATTGCAGGAGCTGGGCCTGATCGATTCACGACGCCCGCGCATGCTGTGCGTGCAAAGCGCGGCGACATCGCCACTGGTGCGCGCGTTTGAATCCGGCGCGGACGATACGACGGTGCTGCCGGCGGGTCAAACCATCGCGTATGGATTGAACGTACCCGGCGGCGTCGGCCATGCGCGCGTGCTGCAGATCATCCGCGCGAGCGACGGCGCGGCGGTGGCGGTGAGCGAGTCGGACATGTGCGCGGAACTCGCGCAAAGTTGGCGCACGACGCAGTGGTGGATTGGCCCGGAAGGCGCTGCGTGCCTTGCTTCCATACAACCATTGTTCGATCGCGGATTGCTCAAGCGCGGCGAGCGCGTGGTCGTGGTGAACACCGGTTCGCTGGAGAAATACCTTCCGGCGATGCGGCATCTGTTGTGAATCGATCTGTGCCTCGCTCAGGCTAGATTGCGCGCGACGGTCGCGCTGGCCGGCGGTTGCGGCAGATTGTCGCTGGCGAGTACGACGCGGTTGCGGCCTTCGCGCTTGGCGGTGTAGAGCGCGGTGTCGGCGCGGTGGAACAAAGCGTCCATGTGGTAGCCGGACTCCGGATTCGCCTGCGCGATGCCGATGCTCAGGCTCAGGTGTTCCAGCGGCGGATCGCAGGTCAGCGCTTCGACGCCGACGTCGCAGCGGATGCGATCGGCGGTCGCGGCGGTTTCGTCCAGCGACTGGTCGGCGCACGCGATCAGGAATTCGTCGCCGCCGAAACGGCCGAACAGGTCCTCGCTGTTCAGATGCTTGCGCACCACGCCAGCGACCAGCTTCAACGCACTGTCGCCGGCCAGGTGGCCGTGGCGGTCGTTGATGGA
>JANXZP010000130.1 GCA_025355485.1 Pseudomonadota bacterium | reverse complement strand
AGCAGCCTACCCGGACCCGACGCGGGCCGCGTCATGAGGTCCCTATTTGGCCTTGCTCCAGGTGGGGTTTACCGTGCCATGCGACGTTAGCCCCGCATGCGGTGCGCTCTTACCGCACCATTTCACCCTTACCACGCGCGTCCGAAAACGCCGTTCGGCGGTTTGTTTTCTGTTGCACTGGCCGTCGGCTCGCGCCGCCCAGGCATTACCTGGCACCTTGCCCTGTGGAGCCCGGACTTTCCTCGGCATTCATTCGAATGACGCGACTGTCTGGCCGACTCCGCCGTGGGCATTGTCGCACACGGGTTCACCGCGCACGTCCGCCGATTCATTTCGTGAACGCCGTGAACCGTGCTCCAGAGCCCGCTCGATTCAGTCAATCCAACGGCAGCGACACGACGGAAGGCCAATTACGTCAATGCAGGTGGAAATCCGGGTTGCCAAACAATCCAAGCAACCCGATGACGATGAGTTAGTTCGCCACGATGAAGTTCAGCAAGCGCGGCCGCATCAGGATCAGGATGCCTGCGATGAGCGCGAAGATCGGAGCGAGGCTGAACTGCATGTGCAAGGCGATATCCTTCGGTTGCGGTTCGTGTGCGTGATGCAGGGGCGCATGCGATGCGTCGTGTCACCCTGTCGCGCCGGATCCGCGATTGATCCCAAGGCATTGCGATCAGGATGTGATGCGATGCCTGTCGATACTTTCCGTCGCGTCAGCGACTGGGCGCAATGCAATGTCGGATGCTGCGTGCGTTCTTGCATGACTGCGCGACGGGATGATGGCTGTGGCCTGTCGTCCCGGGGACAAGGCATCGCGCAGCCGCTTGAACGTCGCGATAAACGCATCTGTCAGGGCGGCTTTCGGTATCGCTATCGGCGCAGCGGACGGATCGTCGTCCGATTCACGCCATGACTGGACACGATCGGCGTCGTAGTCGGCCCAACGCGAGTGGAACAAGCCGTTGGCGAAAATTCCATGGATCGGCTGCTGGCGGTCTTCGAGCATGAACTCGATCGGCTCACCGGTGTAGGGCAGGAAGGTCGAACTGTAAATCCATTGCGCTTGCATGTCGTGGCTCTCTGCCAGTGATTCGCGTTGCGCGCGAGGGGCCGCATCCTTGCGGCCAATCTCCAGATCCTTCTGAATCTTTGCGTGGCCGCATCCGTGCAGCTCAATTGCCTGTCCTTGCATGGCCGCATCCGTGCGGTATACCTGTTAAATCTGTTCCTTCATGGGCGAAAGTACGCGCTACGGCTAATGCGGTCTGTCTGCCAGCGTACAAAGCGTCGAAATGCCCGAATTCAGCAGCCGAGCACGCCTGTATAGGCGTCGCGATCGATGCGATAGCACGCGCAGGACGCCGCTTCCAGGCCGGCGCGGTCGAGGATCGTGATCATGCCGCGCGCGTATCTGATCAGGTTCTTGTCCTGCAGCGACCCCGCCGCTTTCGTAATGCCCACGCGCCGCATGCCGAGCATATAGCCGAGGAATTCCTGAGTCAGGTGAAAGGTGTCTCCGGGTGCGCGGTCGTGGGTCATCAGCAGCCAGCGCGCCACCCGCGGTTCGAGCAGGTGGAAGCGCGTGCATGCGCCGGCCTGCGCCATCTGCGTCATCAACACGTACACATAGCGATCGAGCAGACGACGCAGCGACGTGCTGCGCGCCAGCACGCGCCGGAATGCGGCCGCGTCCATGCGCAATGCCGAACCCGCGCCCTGCACTACCTTGCGTTGCGGCGCGATGTCGACGCCGAGCGCCAGCGAAATGCCAAGCATGCCTTCCGATCCGACCATGCCGATCTGGAAACCGGCCTGTTGGTCGATCGGCGTGATCAGCGAGATGAAACTCTCGATCGGGAAATACACGCGCTCGATGCGTTCGCCGCGCTCGCACAACATGGCGGATTCGACCAGATCGACTTCCTCGCACTGGGCGATCAATCGTTGCCGGTCGATGTGCGGCAGGAAGGAGAGCAGATGGTTTGCTGGAACTGGCGGTGCGGCGGTATGCACTGACATGAGACTTGGCCAGTGGTGGCGTTGGAGAACCCAACGGCCGGCACAAGAAGGAGGATTCCATTCCAAATGTCGGAAAAACGACGAACTACCAACGACTATACACACAACGGTTTAATGCAGGCCGTTGTGTCATCCGTCTTCGTGGGCATCACCCCGGTTGCGGACTCGGCTGTAGATGTGGGTATGGATGCGAATCCGGCATTGCGGGGTTGGTCACTTTCGTTGTATCCCACGGCAGCAGGCGCAGGTATTCCTTGCGCACCACCTCGTAGCATTCGCAGCACAGGGTTTCCAGTTTCTCTCGACTGAGCACCGCGATGCGGCCGCGCTGGTAGCGGATCGCGCCGATCTGCTGCAATCTTCCGGCGGCCTCGGTCACGCCCTCGCGGCGCACGCCGAGCATGTTCGCGATTAGCTCTTGGGTCATCGTCAGATCGTCGGTCGGCAAGCGGTCGATGCTGATCAACAGCCAGCGGCACAGTTGCTGTTCGAGGTTGTGGTGGCGATTGCAGACCGCGGTCTGGCCGATCTGGATCGTCAAGGCCTGGCTGTAGCGCAGCAGGATCTGCTGGGCCGGCCCCGCGCGTTCGAATTCCTTGCGCAGGTCCTGGGCCTTCATGCGCAGTGCGAATCCTGCGGCCTGCACGATCGCGCGTTGCGGCGACCTGCTGTCGCCGGTGATGATCGGCATGCCGACCACGCCGTCGTCGCCGACGATCGCGACCTCGGCCATCGAGCCGTTCTCGAGCACATACAGCAGCGAGACGACGCAGTCGACCGGGAAATACACGTGCGTCTGCGCGGCGCCTGATTCGTGGATGACTTCGCCAAGCTTCATCTCCACCCGTTCCAGCTGGGCAAGCAGGCGCGCGCGCTCCGCCGTTGGCAGCGCGTCAAGGATGTGGTTGGTTGTGCGGCCAGCCTTGGACACAAATGCCCCATCGGAAAGCGGTGGCAGAATGCCCAGAAGCCCCTTGAGGGAGTGTAGCGACAGATTTTGGCCCGCTATGTACGTTAGCGCACATAACAACGGGTTACTTCGATCATTGGCTATGCAGCGAGATGCATTCGAGCCATGCGACCACGGCGGTGGGGGAATGCAGAAAATGGCAATGCCAATAACATGACCGCCAGGATGGCGGAAATGCATGAGTAATGCCCAGTCAGCAACGGATTTCGGCCATAGCCACCCCATCCGTGCCAGAACCTATGACTGGAAGGCGTCCATGAAAGCCAGGCCGATTCACTACCGCCGTGCCTCCGGCACTCAAGCACGAACGATAAAGGGCGCATGACGCGCCCTTTATCGAAACTGCTACCGGCCTGCGGCGCGGCAGCTTAAAGACAGGATCAGTGCTGGTAGTTGAAATCGCCGCGGCAATCGCCGCTGACCCACAGGCCTTGGCCATCCGTGCCCCACGTCTGACCCTCGACGCAATTGCCCGCGCGGGACCGACCCAACAGGAATCGGTGGTTGGGTTCGGTATGGCAATAGGTCCGACCGTCGCCGGTGGAATCGCATTGGACGGTCTGCCCCGAGGTGGCAATGTAGCGAGTATCGCTGTTTCCGTAAGCATTACGGCCGTCGTAGCCACTGTTGCTGCTGTAACCACTGCTGCCGTTGTAATCGTTGCTGCCGTAGCCGTCATTGCCATGACGATAATCGCGTCCCGAGCGGATCGCGAAGTCCGCGCGGCACCCATTGCTTACCCAGATACCACGATCGTTGGAGCCCCATGTGCGCCCCTCGATGCAGGCGCTATGCGAGATCTGACGCGCGATCCGAACTCCACCCTGCGCGTTTACACGGCACCAGATGCGACGCGAGTTGGTGGATTCGCAACGCACTGTCCGCGAATGACCGTACCCGTTGCCGTGTCCGTAGTCCGAGCTTGCGTAACTCTGTGCAGACGCCTGACCCATTGCCAATGCGGCCACTGCGGTGGTCACTGCCGCTGCGATCCAATGTGATTGATTGCTCATTGCGGAACTCCTGTAATGCAAGCGACGAGCGACAATTCGCTGTCTGGATCGACTATATGCCCAGCATCTGAACCCCGCGGCAACCTGATGCGAGATGGTTTTCGACAGGGGTGGGCCGTTCAGATAGTGCGTCGTTTGATATCGCTGCATGACTCGACTGGATGGCGTCGTCTTGCGCAACCACGACCTTGGTATTCATTCAGTGGAGCAGGACTACTCTGGACAGCGACGCAGCCTTGCGCCTGTTGCAGTACCAGCATTCAATCGAGACAGGAGGTCCGTTATGAAATGGGCAAGCATGTATCTGGTTGGTTTCATCGTCCTAATCGGGGGCATCCTGGCCGCACTCTGGAAGCTGGGCATCCTGGCCAACATCGGCACGACCTGGACCGTGATTGGAGTCGTCATCGCAATCGGTTTCGGCATCATGATTGCTGTCTCCAACAGCGGTACCAGGGAAAACATCGAGATCGACCGGAAGTGATTCGGTTGCGCGTTGCACACGGTCGATTGCACGGCGCCTATCTTCGATCAGGATTTCCATGGCAAGCACAAAGAACGAAAACTGCCCGCCGAAAGGATCGCCGGCCGGCAGTCACTCCAAAGCATTCGAAAGCGAGCGCATTTCCTCGCAGATCGACGACTTCGAGAAGTCGGGTGGCCGCGTTGAGAAACTCGGCGTGACGCGATACGCAAACAAACCGGCGCCAGCCAAGCAGATCAAGCCCGGCCCTGCCGCGCCCGGCGAGCGTACGCGTCTGCGCTGACCAAGCTGGCGTGTTGAACAACGGCTCTTGCCAACCCGAAGCAGTCTGACGCCGCCCCCACGCGTGCGCTTGGAAAAGCGCACGCCAGAGAACCCTGTTACTTGTGATGATCGGCATCCACCAAAGTCGCGTCGCGTTTGGCGGTGGCGGCGGCCTGGTCGGCTGCGAGCGACGCATCGGCCGTACTGAGGCACGAGTCCTTTTCGACGCCGCTGAGGGCGCCACACTGTTCTTTCGCGACGTCGTGGCGTCCTTGCGCTGCGGTCGTGGTGACGTTGAAGTCTGCCTTCGCTGCCTTGACCATCGCTTCGGATTCGGCTTGGCTCAGTTTCTTGTGCGCGCTGGCATCTGCCTTGTCGAATGCCTGTTGGGCGTCGGCGATCTCGCTGTTGGCTTTGGCCTCCGACTTGCTCGCTTCCTGGCGGGCCTCGGCGGTATCCTGGCCTGCTTTTTCTTGCGCACTTGCGACACCCTGATCGGTGTCGGAAGCAGACTGCTTGCAGCCGGCAAGCATGAGCGCTGCAATAGCTACGACAGGTATCAGACGGTTCGTCATGGGATTTGCTCCTCGTTGGCGTCCGATGCTAGGGCAGGCCAACGACTGCGTCCGTGCGTTAGCGAACCTATCAGCACCGAATAAATCGTGATACCTGGCAAAATATCCAACAGCCAGATTTGACCGAGCATGTGAACCTGATCAATCCACTTCGCCACCATAAAGCGCCTTGCGCGCCGCCCCACTGAGTTCGGCCGCGAGCTTCGCGGCCTGCGACGGCGGCAGGTGTTCGCAGAGTTTCGCGTAAAGGCGTCGGCCTTCGATCAATTTCGCATCGGTGTCGTCACCGACGCCAGCGACGATCACCACGAACTCGCCTTTGCGCTGGTCGGCTTCGGCAACGACGCGTGCATGCAAGCTCGCGAGATCGCCGTCGAGCACGGTCTCGAACAATTTTGTCAGTTCGCGCGCGATCACGGCACTGCGCGCGTCGCCAAATGCAACGCGTGCATCGGCAAGCATTTCTTCGATGCGGTGCGAGGATTCGTAGAACACCAGCGTGCGCAGCTCGGACGCGAGCTGCACAAGCCGCGCGCGACGCGCGGCAGGTTTCGCCGGAAGAAATCCCTCGAACGTGAATCTGTCGCTCGCCAGCCCCGCCACCGACAGCGCAGCGATCGCAGCGCACGCGCCCGGCAACGGACTGACGCGGATGCCCGCAGCACGCGCAGCACATACCAGCCGGTAGCCCGGATCGCTGACCAACGGCGTACCCGCGTCGGAAATCAGCGCAAGACTTTCGCCGGCGAGAATGCGCGCGACCAGTTTGTCGGAAATTTCGGATTCGTTGTGCTCGTGCAGCGCGATCAAAGGCCGCTCGATCCGATGGTGCGCCAGCAGCGGCCGGCTGTGGCGCGTGTCCTCGGCGCAGATCGCGGCGACGCCGCGCAAGGTCTCGACCGCGCGCGGCGACAGATCGGCCAGGTTGCCGATCGGCGTCGCCACCACGTACAGGATTCCCGCTGCCATGCTTCCCCCACCGGCAGGACGGCCCTGCGGGTATCATCTTAGCGCCCATCGTCCGCACCGGCCCACGCATGAATCGCATCCTCGCCCTGCTGCTGATCCTTTTCATCGCCGGTTGCGCCAGCACGGGCGGGGTGACCGAGCTGCCGCCGGAAGTGCGCGGCGCCGATCAACTGCTCGCCAGCGGCCATGCGCGCGAAGCCGCTCAGTCCTACGCCGCGCAGGCCGCAGCAGCAAGCGGTGCGCTGCACGATCTGCTGGAAGTGCGCGCGGCGGATGCATGGCAGGTCGCCGGCGATTCCCAATCCGCACGCCGCGCGTTCGCGGACGTCAATCCGAAGCATCTGGCCGGCGAAGATGCCATGCGCTTCCGTTTGCTGAGCGCGGAATTCATCATCGCCGATGGTCACGCCGCGCAGGCCGTTGGATACCTCAACGTCGCGGATGTGGCGATCCCTCTGACGCTTCGCGCGCGCTGGCACCGCGCCCACGCGACTGCGCTGGAAGCCATCGGCGATCGCTTCGGCGCCGCCGCGCAGCTAGCCCTGCTCGAACCACTTCAGTCCAGGCGCGATGCGGCCGCGACCCGCAAGCATATCCAGACATTGCTCGCGGCATTGGACGACGCCAGCCTCGCGCACGGCAGCGCGGCGTTGCCACTGGGTCATCCGCTGTACGTGCATGCGGGACGCATGTTGACCGCGCGCGGACTGGCGTTGCCGCATCCGTATACGCGCGGCGCCGGATTCCCATCCGACCACTCGCGTCCGCCGGCCGATGAAGACGGTTATCGCCCACCGCTGAAACTCGCCCTGCTGTTGCCGACCAGCGGGTCGGTTGCAATTGCAGCATTCGCCGTGCGCGATGGTTTCATGACCGCGTACTACGCCGAATCGCGGCGTCGCCCCGAGATCCATGAGTACGACAGCGCCGACAACGCGGGCGGCGCGATCGCCGCGTATCGCAAAGCGGTCGAGGACGGCAACGATTTCGTGGTCGGACCGCTCGGTCGCGAGCAGGTCGCCGCGTTGTTCAAGCAGTCCGACGCGCCGGTACCGATACTCGCGTTGAATCGCAGCGCCGAATCCGCGCCGCCGGGCAGCGTGAGCTTCTCGCTGGCGCCCGAAGACGAGGGCGTCGCCGCCGCCGAACGCCTGCTGCGCAAGGGCCTGCGCCGCACGATCGCGTTCACCGCGCGCGACGACAACGCGGTGCGCGCGCTGGCCGCATTCCGCGAGGCTTACGCGCAGCGCGGCGGCAGCATCGTGGCCGAAGCGGTGATTTCCGACGCTGGCCCGAATTACGCGTCGATCCTGCGCGCTGCGCTGGACAAATCCGGCGACCAGTACGACGCCGTCTTCCTCGCGCTCAAGGCGCCCGCGGCGCGCCTGCTTGCGACCCAGTTGTCGAGCAATGGCTTTCGTGCGGTGCCGCGCGTATCGACATCGCTGATTCTTTCCGGTGGCGGCAATGCGCGGCTCGACCAGGAACTCGACGGCATCGAATATCCCGAACTCGCGTGGCTGCTGCACCAGGTCAACGGATTGCCGGATTCCGCAACGCTGGGTTCGCGCCTGCCGAGCGCGCACGGCGGTGGCGCGCGACTGTTCGCGTTCGGAGCCGATGCGTTCCGGCTTGCGGCTTACCTGGAATCGCTGGCAACGGACCCGCAAGCGGTCGTGCGTGGCGCGACCGGCGACTTGCGCGTGGACGGTTTCGGCAACGTGCTGCGCGACAGCGACTGGGCCGTGTTCAGCGGTGGCCGCACGCGATCGGCTCAGGACGGAGCGCTGCAATCCGAACCCGTGCGTGGCGGACGCTGACCGACATACGATGACATCCGATCGACGCGTCATAGGCGATGACTGGGAACTCGCAGCGCGCAAGCATCTCGAAGCCGCCGGCCTGCGCTTGCTTGCCGCGAACCAGCGCTACCGCATGGGCGAGATCGACCTGGTGATGCGCGACGGCGATGTCGTGGTGTTCGTCGAAGTGCGCTATCGCCGCAGTACGGGCTTCGGCGGCAGCGCGCCGTCGGTGGACGCGACCAAGCAGCGCAAGCTCGTGCTCGCGGCGCAGTGTTTTCTTGCCGAACACGCCGATCTCGCGCGCCGTGCATGCCGGTTCGACGTGGTCGCCGTCGACGGAAGCGCCGACGCGCCGCATGTGGACTGGATTCGCAATGCATTCGACGTGGGCTAAGGACGTTACCATCGCGTCGTGACGACTCTTACTCCCATCGTTGTGGCAGCGCTGCGCGCCGCGCTTGGCGCGGATAGCCTGCTCACCGATCCATCCGAATGCCTCGCCTACGGCTACGACAACTCGCGCAAGCAGGCGATGCCGCAGGCGGTCGCGCTGCCGACGACGATCGAGCACGTGCCGGCGCTGGTGCGCATCTGCCGCGATGCGCGACTTCCGATCGTTGCGCGCGGGCGCGGTACCAACACGACCGGCGCGTCGGTTCCCATCGATGGCGGAATCGTCGTGAGTTTCGAGCGCATGGATCGCATCATCGCGATCCGCCCTGCCGATCGCGTCGCGGTGGTCGAGCCCGGCGTACTCAACGGTGCGTTGCAGGACGCCGCCGGCGCGTACGGATTTTTCTGGCCGCCCGATCCGACCAGCGCGCCCTACTGCACGGTCGGCGGCAATCTCGCCTGCAATGCCGGCGGCCCGCGCGCAGTAAAATACGGCGCGACCCGCGACAACGTGCTCGCGCTCGCGTTCGTCGATGGACGCGGCGACCTGATACGCTGCGGCGCACCGACCACCAAAGGCGCGAGCGGCTACGACCTCACGCGCTTCATGGTTGGTTCCGAAGGCACACTCGGCCTGATTGTCGAAGCGACGCTGAAACTCGTGCCGAAACCCGAAGCGCGGCGCAGCCTGCGCGCGTTGTATCGCGATGTCGATGCGGCCGCCGCCGCAGTGGCGCGGCTCATGGCGCAGCCGGTGGCACCGTCGATGCTGGAATTCATGGATGCGCGTTGCGTGCAACTCGCGCGTGACGTCGGCGGCGCGGATATTCCCGATGCAGGCGCGCTGCTGATGATCGAGGCCGACGGTTCTGCGGCGACGCTCGATCACGCGGTTGCGGCGTTGTCCACCGCCGCGCGTGGCGATGGACTGATCGCGCTCGATGTCGCGCCGGACGAAGCGGCACGCGAAGCGTTGTGGTCGACGCGCAAGTCGCTCTCGCCTGCGTTGCGCACGCTCGCGCCGGGCAAGATCAATGAGGACGTGGTGGTGCCGGTGTCGGCGATTCCAGCGCTGGTCAAACGCGTCGGCGAAATCGCGGCGGCGGTCGCGCTGCCCATCCTCACGTTCGGCCACGCCGGCAATGGCAACCTGCACGTCAACATCCTGTACGACCCGGACGATGGCGACCAAGCCGCGCGGGCCGAACGCGGCATGGATGCGTTGTTCGACGCGGTGCTAGCCCTTGATGGCCAGCTCTCCGGCGAGCACGGCATCGGCATGGCCAAGCGCGCGTACATGAGACGCGCGTTACCGCCGGCGACGCTCGCGCTGATGCGCGCGATCAAAGCGCAGTTCGATCCGGATGGGTTGCTGAATCCCGGCAAATTGCTGCCGTGAAAATCGATGCGCTGCTGAAGAACATCCGCGCGTGCAACATTTGCGAACCGAATCTACCGCTCGGTGCCAATCCAATTCTGCGCGCGAGCGCATCGACACGCCTGCTGATCATCGGCCAAGCGCCCGGCACGAAGGTGCATGCGAGCGGCATACCGTGGGCCGATTCCAGCGGGAATCGTTTGCGCGATTGGCTCGGCATGGATAGCGAGACTTTCTACGACGAACGCATCGTCGCGATCGTGCCGATGGGTTTCTGCTATCCCGGCCGCGGCAATGGCGGCGACTTGCCGCCACGCCCTGAATGCGCGCCGACTTGGCATCCACGGTTGTTGCCGTTGCTGAAAAAGATCGAGTTGATCCTGCTGATCGGCCGTTATTCGCAGGCCGCATTCCTCGGTACCGTGCGTCGCCCTACGCTCACCGAAACCGTGCGCGATGCGCGCGCGTACCTGCCGCGCTACATGCCGCTACCGCATCCGAGCCCGCGCAACCAGATGTGGTTGCGGCGCAATCCGTGGTTCGAGACCGACATCGTGCCGCTGTTGCGCAAACACGTCGCGCACGCGCTGCGCAGTTGATCAGCGCGCGATGAAGAACGCGGCGACTTGCATCACGATCAACGCATAGATTCCGGCGAAGACATCGTCGAGCATCACGCCGAGCCCGCCGTGGAGTTTTTCGTCGGCCCAACCCACCGGCCACGGCTTCCAGATATCGAAAAGGCGGAACAGCGCGAAGCCGGCGAGTATCCAGACCCATCCTGTCGGTGCGGCGATCAGTGCGATCCACACGCCGACGAATTCGTCACAGACCACGACTTGCGGATCCTGAACGCCGCTGCGACGCACGACCCACGACGATGCCCACACACCAATCGCAAACGCGATCATCAGCGTCAACGCATAGAACGGCAACGATAGCGTGCGCAGCCACAGCCACGGCAGCAGCGCCGCTGCACTGCCGACGGTGCCTGGCGCGAATGGCGAGAAGCCGCTGCCAAAACCGCTCGCGATCCAGCCGGCCGGATGGAGCAGCAGCGCTTTCGCCGATTGCGATGGCGTCGACGATGCGTTCATGGTTGCCATGCTTCGTCGCGGGGCGTGTCGAAATGGCGATACCCGTTCGCTTGCGCCTCGCGCACGACGCCATCGGCACCGCGCACGCGCAATCCTGTTTGCGCTTCGATGCGGCCGATGCGCGTCACCACCACGCCGGCTCGTTTCGCTGCGGCGGTTACGTCCGCCGCGCGCGCTGGCGCTGCGGTGAAGCACAGTTCGTAGTCGTCGCCGCCACCGAGCTGCATCGCGATGCGCGAGGTTGCATCGAAGGCATCGAGTAATTCGCCGGATATCGGCAACAGCGCGACATCCACTTCGGCACCGACATGGCTGGCAAGCACTACATGACCGAGGTCGGCAAGCAATCCATCGGATACATCGATGCAGGCGCTCGCGTTGTCGCGCAGCGCGAGGCCCAGCGCGATGCGGGGCGTCGGTCGATCCAGCCGTTCGCGTAAATTCCGGGTTGCCTGTCCATGAAGAGCGAGACCAGCCGCAGCATCGCCCACCGTGCCGCTGATCCACACGTCGTCGCCGACCTGCGCACCGCTGCGCCGCAATGCCGCACCGTGCGGCACGAAGCCATGCACCGTCACCGTGATCGACAGCGGCCCGCGCGTTGTATCGCCGCCGACCAGCGCAACATCATGCAGCGCAGCGAGTTCAAGAAATCCATCGAGAAACGCATCCAGCCAACCACTGTTTGCCTCCGGAAGCGTCAGATTGAGCGTGCACCATGCCGGTGTCGCGCCCATCGCCGCGAGGTCGGACAGGTTCACCGCAAGCGCTTTCCAGCCGATATCGGATGGCGCGGTATCGGGCGGGAAATGCACGCCGATATTGAGCGTGTCGGTACTCACGACCAGATCGTGGCCCGCCGGCATGCGCAGGATCGCCGCGTCGTCGCCGATTCCGAGCAGCACATCGTCGCGCGTGCCAGCGCGTGTGCGAATGCGCGCGATCAGGTCAAACTCGTTATTAGCACCAGACACGGAATCAGCGCGTACGCGACGCGCCCACTTCCGTTGCGCGCCAACTCGCCGCAGCCTTGTCGAGCACACCGTTGATGTAGGTGTGACCCTGGTCCGAGCCGAAGCGCTTGGCCGATTCGATGGCTTCGTTGATCACCACGCGGTACGGCACGTCGGGGCGATGCAGCAATTCGTAGGCGGCGATGCGCAGGATCGCGCGCTCGATCGGGTCGACCACGTCCATGCCGCGGTCGAGGAATTCGCCGAGCGCCGCGTCGAGTTCGCCAACGTGTTTTTCAACGCCGCGAACCAGAGCCTCGAAATAGACGAGATCGGCGATTTCCATGTCCTGCTCGTGGCGGAACTCCTCGATCACCTGCGCGATTGGCGCGCGCGCCATCTGCCATGCGTACAGTGCCTGCAACGCACGACGACGCGCACGCGAACGCGCGGCCGGGTCGATGCCGTCGGGTCGTGCGCGGGTCACGAAAGTTTCCCGAATAAATTGCTCATCTCGATCGCCGCGAGTACGGCTTCCTCGCCCTTGTTGCCGTGGCTGCCGCCTGCGCGCGCTGCCGCATCTTCGTGGCGTTCGACCGCGAGTACGCCATTCGCGACCGGCACGCCGGAATCGAGCGCGACGCGCATCAGACCTCGCGCGCATTCGTCGGCGACCTGTTCGTAATGGCGCGTGTCGCCGCGCACCACGCAGCCGAGCGCAACGATGCCCGCATATTTTTTCGTCGGCGCGATTTTCGCGGCCACTTGCGGCAATTCCCATGCGCCCGGCACGCGCAAAACGTCCACCGCGTCGGCGGCTATGCCGTTAGCCGCGAACGCACGACGCGCGCCTTCGACCAGCGCGTCGGTAATGCGCGGATTCCAGCGACTGGCGAGGATGGCGTATCGCGCATTGTGAGGAGCGCGCAGGTCGCCTTCGTAGTGGGTCATGGACTTATCCGGTAATCGAGCAGCAGTTTAGCCTGTGTGCGGCAACTCGACATACTCGACGACTTCCAGCCCGAATCCGCCGAGACCGACCTGGCGTCGCGGCGTCCCAAGCACGCGCAACCGGCGCAGGCCGAGATCGGCGAGGATCTGCGCGCCAGCACCATTGCGGCGCCATTCTGCTGCCGTTGCCGGCACGGTTTCCTGCGCGCACGGCTGGCGCAAGCGCGCGAGCAGATCGTCCGGCGATTGCGGCCCGTTCAACACCACCAGCACGCCGCAGCCCGCATCGGCGATCGCAAGCAAAGCATCGGTGACCGGAATCCCGAAATCTGCGCGTTGCCAATGCAGCACGTCCGACAACGCGTTGCCGACGTGCACGCGCACCAGTGTCGGCACATCCGCCATCGGCGCGCCACGCACCAGCGCAAAATGCAGCGCGTGGCTGAGCCGATCGCGGTACGCGATCAATTTGAATTCGCCGAATGGTGTCGCTATCACGCGTTCGTCGACGCGCTCGATGGTGTGTTCGGTCGCGAGGCGATGGCGGATGAGCGCCTCGATCGAACCCATCTTCAATCCGTGTTCGCGCGCGAACGCTTCGAGCTGCGGACGCCGCGCCATGCTACCGTCGGCATTGAGGATCTCGACGAGCACGCCGGCAGGTTCGAGACCCGCAAGTCGCGCAAGGTCGGCCGCGGCTTCGGTATGACCCGCGCGGCTGAGCACCCCGCCCGGCTGCGCCATCAGCGGAAAGATATGCCCGGGTTGCACGAGGTCGTGCGGGCGCGCGTCCGGCGCGACCGCGGTGCGCACAGTGTGCGCGTGATCGTAGGCGGAGATGCCGGTGGTCACGCCTTCGGCGGCCTCGATCGACACGGTGAAATTGGTGTGGTGTTGCGAGGTGTTCGCGCTGACCATCGGCGGCAGTGCGAGCTGGCGGCAGCGCTCGCGCGTGAGCGCAAGGCACACCAGGCCGCGCGCGTGGGTGACCATGAAATTGATGTCAGCCGGTCGCACGAGCTCGGCCGCCATGATCAGGTCGCCCTCGTTCTCGCGATCCTCGTCGTCGACCACGACGACCAT
>JANXZP010000216.1 GCA_025355485.1 Pseudomonadota bacterium | reverse complement strand
CGAAGTGGCTGGGGCGGCAGGATTCGAACCTGCGCATGCCGGGATCAAAACCCGGTGCCTTACCGCTTGGCGACGCCCCAACGTTGGAGTTGAAACGGGGCATCCTGCCGCCGTTCAACGAAAACGGTCGCGGCAGAGCCGCGCCACGTTTTTCGCTCGGCGACCAGCGCCTCGCGTCGGCACATCCCTGTGCCGATTTCTGGCACAGGCATTACGGTCGCGCACTCAAAAAACTGTCGCGCACTCGCACTTCAATCAGGACATCTGTTCCAACCGATCCAGCAGCGGCGAGCGCGAGGCACCCGCTGCGATCCAAGCTTTCCATCGTTTCGGCAGCGCAGCGAGCGCGGCTTCGGCCTGTCCGGGCGCGTCGAACGCGACAAAACAACCGCTACCGCTACCGGTAACGCCGGCCTTGCCGTACTTCGCCAGCGCATCCAGCGCGGCGGCGATCGCCGGCTCGCGCCGACGCAACACCGGTTCGAAGACATTCCCGAGCGCAGGATCGGACGCGAAGCCGCGTATTGTCGCCGGGGCTGCATCGCGGGTCAAATCAGGCGCTTGGAACAATTCAGCGGTCGGCACGTGGATACCGGGATCGACGATCAGGTACCAACGCGGCGGCAGGGCCAGCGGCGTGAGCCGCTCGCCGACCCCTTCGGCCCATGCATTGTGGCCATGCACGAACACCGGCACATCGGCGCCAAGCCTGAGTCCCATGGCGGCAAGCCGCTCACTGCCGAAACCGGTTCCCCACAGCCGATCGAGCGCGACGAGCACGGTTGCGGCGTCCGACGAACCGCCGCCGAAACCGCCGCCCAGCGGAATGCGTTTGATGACGGCGATATCGCAGCCGAGCGCGCAGCCGGATTCCGCCTGCATCAAACGCGCGGCACGGACTGCGAGATCATCGGCCTCGGCTACGCTGTAATTACTCGTCGTTTCGTCCGCCGTAATCCGTCGGATCACGCCATCTGGACGCACCCGCAATCGTATTGTGTCGCCCCAATTCAGCAACTGGAACGCGGTCTGCAGCAAGTGATAGCCGTCTTCCCGACGGCCAATGATGCGCAGGAACAGGTTGAGCTTGGCTGGCGCCGGCCACTCGCTCCAGCCTGCATCGGTAGGCAACGCAGCCATCGTTTACTGTTCGCCCCAGCGATCCACCGACAGCCGCACTTTCGATTCGCCCTGGCTGGCGAACACTTTTTTCGGGCGCGGCGGATCGCCGACGGAGTCCCATGCGCGGTATTCGACCGACCAGCCGTCCTCGGTCAGCAATGACGGCAGACCGTCGGCGCCGAACTCCAGTTGCGCATCGGAACTCGCGCGCGCGCCGCGCGCCCACGCTGCAAGCGCATCGACCGGCACCAGCCAGCCCAACGCCTGGTACAGCAGGGCTTCGGCATCGGTGCCTTGGAGCGTGCCACCCTCGAGTCCTTCCAGGCGCACGCGCCGGCCCTCGCGCACCAGCCGCCAGCTTTGCCGTGTGACCGGCGCGCTCAGGCGGATATCGAAATCGCTGCCGTGCTGTTTCCAGTCGATCCGTCCGCTGCCGCCGTCCTTGCCGTCGGAAATCGCGATCTTTCCCGATAGCGACCAGTCCGGACGCGCCGCGAGCGCCGTCTCGCGCGCGGCCTGCGCCTGCATCAACGCCACATCGGGCGCGCGCCGCACCGGTGGCGGCACGCAGGCGGCCACAATCAGGATCAGCGACAGCAGCAGGGATTCGCGCAGCGCTCTCATGGATGGTAGGTCTGTACGGTGCGCAGCAGCGCGCGATTGTCCTTGTCGATCGCGAGCCCCTGTTTCCACACCGCACGCGCGCCGTCCTTGTCGCCGCCCAACCACAACACTTCGCCCAAATGCGCTGCGATCTCGGCGTCCTTCTGCAACGCGAACGCTCGACGCAGGTTGCGCAGCGCTTCGGCATCGCGGCCGAGCCGGTGCTGCACCCAACCCAGGCTATCGAGGATCGCGGGCGAATCGGGCTGCAGGCGCAGCGCGCGTTCGATCAGCACCTGCGCCTCGGCGTAGCGTTGAGTGCGATCGGCCAGCGTGTAACCGAGCGCATTGAGCGCCTCGGCGTTGTCGGGCTGCATCTCGACGATGTTGCGCAAGTCCGACTCGGCTTCGGCGACGCGATCCATGCCTTCGAGCAGCAGCGCGCGTCCGTACAACAGTCCTGGTTCGCCGTCGAAAATCGCCAGCCCACGCCCGTACGTCGCGAGCGCTTCGTCCTTGCGTTGATGCCTGGCCAGCAGTTCGGCCTCGGTCTGGAAACTGTCGCGCTGCGCATCGCCGTCGGCGCCGTCGTCGTGCTGCTGCGCGCGCAGCACGGCCAGCGCGCCGTCGAGATCGCCGCGTTGATCGAGCACGATCGCGATCCGGTTCTGCGCGGCATCGTGCTGGGCGATGCCACTGGGCAGGCCGCGGTACCAGGACAGCGCCTCGTCGTCGCGCTTGAGGTATTCGGCGAGTTGTCCGAGCAACAAGCGGCGCGCAGCATCCTGGGCCGGCGCGAGTGCAATCTTCGATGCAACCCCGACCTCGGCATAGAGTTTGGCGAGTCCGTCGCTGTCGTCTGCCTCCGCAAGATACGCCGCGCGCGCGATGTAGCTGCGGTCGTCCTGCGGCCCGTTCGCCAGCGCCGCGGCGGCGGCCTTGCGATCGTTGAGCAGGGCCAATTCGGCGGCGGCCGCGCTGCGCACATCAGTATCGCCGGCAGCGAGGCCCAGCGCGTGTTCCACCGCGCGGTGCGCGGCGGCCGCATCGCCCTGTTCGCGCAATCGTTCGGATTCGAGCAACCACACATGCGGCTCGTTCGGAAAACGGCGCACCACGTCGCCGACGATGCGCCGGGTCAATGCGGGATCGCCGAGCCGTTGCGACAGCGCGCCGAAAGCGAGCCACGCGGGGATGTCCTGTGGCCAATGGCCGTTCGCCAGCAGATCGCCCGCGACCTGCGCGGAGGTCGCGCTGTCGGTGGCCGATGCGAGCGCGCGGATCGTGCGTTTCCAACCTTCGCCGTGCACGCCCAGCATCGCCAGCAGATCGCGGCGCGCGGTTGCGCGGTCGCCGGTGCGCAAGGCGAGCACCGCTTCGGTAAACACAAGATCGTCCGATTTCGGATCGAGCTGCCGCCAGCGCGCCAGCGCACGCGCGCTGAGCCCGTATGCGTGCGCGAGCAACGCGACGTCGGCGGCACGCTGCGCGAGCGCGGGGTCGTCGGTTTTCTGCGCGGCCTCGAAGTATTCCTGCGCGGCCAACGCGCCGTCGCCGGACTGCAACGCGAATTCGCCCTCCAAGGCCGGACCGAGCGCATCCTCGGTCGCCGCCTGCGACTGCATCGCCAACAGCAGCGACATCGCACAGAACGCAGCGCGATAGGGCAACAAGAAGTCATGGAGGTTCAACACAGCCAACACCGCAGGATTGCAATGCACGCCGAGTATGCACGGATCGCACGCCACGGCCCGCTGCAACGCTTGTCGAGCCCGCAACAGTTACAATCGGCAACAATCATTTCGCCCATTCCACGAGTTTATCGCATCGTCCTTGACACCATGGCACTGCTGGCCCTCGGCCTGAACCACCAGACCGCCCCGATCGCACTGCGCGAGAAGGTCGCGTTCGCCACCGAAGCGCTGCCCGACGCGCTGGCGTCGCTGCGCGCGGTCGTCGGCGTGCACGAAGCAGCGCTGCTCTCGACCTGCAATCGCACCGAGTTGTATGCACGCATCGAACCGCAGTCCGAGGACGCGGTCGTGCGCTGGCTGGCCGAGCACCACGAACTGGGCGTCGCGTCGCTGGATGCGTACTTGTATCGGCACAACGATACGGATGCGGTGCGGCATTTGTTCCGGGTCGCAACCGGGCTGGATTCTCTGGTGCTCGGCGAGCCGCAGATCCTCGGCCAGGTCAAGCAAGCCTGGCAGATCGCGCGTTCCGCGCACGCACTGAAGACGCCGCTCGATCGCCTGTTCCAGCATTGCTTCGCGGTCGCCAAGCGCGTGCGCACCGACACCCGCATCGGCGCGCATCCGGTATCGGTCGCCTACGCCGCGGTGCGGCTCGCGCAGCAGGTCTTCGCGCGGCTCGACCAGGCAACCGTGCTGCTGGTCGGGGCGGGTGAAACCATCGAGCTCGCCGCGCGCCACCTGCTCGATGCCAACGCCAAACGCACCCTTGTCGCCAACCGCACACTCGAGCATGCGCAGCAACTCGCACACCGGTTCGGCGGCGTCGCCTTGCCATTGGAGGATCTCGAACGGCATCTCGCCGAGGCCGACATCGTGATTTGCGCGACCGCGAGCCGCGAGCCGGTACTCACGCGCAAGATGGTCGAACGCGCGATCCGCGTGCGCCGCCATGCACCGATGTTCCTGCTCGATCTTGCGGTGCCGCGCGATATCGAGCCCGAGACGGCGAGCCTCGACGACGTCTATCTCTACACCGTGGACGATCTCGAACAGGCGATCGGCGAGAACCGTCGTTCGCGCCAGCAGGCTGCTGGCGAAGCGGAAACATTGATTGACCTGCAAGTCGAACAGTTCATGGCGTGGTGGCGCGGCAGCACGCGACAGGACACACTGAAATCATTGCGCGCGCGCAGCGAAGCGACGCGAGACGCATTGTTGGTGCGCGCGAAGGAACAACTTGCCGCCGGCCGCGATTCGCACGATGTACTCGAACAACTCGCACATGGATTGACCAACAAATTGTTGCATGCGCCGACCGCCGGCCTGCGCCGCGCCGCGCACGATGGCGATGCACAGCTATTGAACGCCGCAGCGCGATTGTTCGACAGCGCTTCCGAGTCCAACCCCGAAGGCATGGAAAGCTCCGATGACTCCGAGCCTCCTGCGCAAACTTGAGGCGCTCTCCGAGCGCCGCGAGGAAGTCGCGCGTCTGCTCGCCGAGCGTGACGCGTTGGCCGATCCGAAACGCTATCGCGAGCTGTCGCGTGAATTCGCGCAACTCGAACCGATCGCCACTGCACTCGCCGATTACAGCAATGCGCGCGCCGACCTCGCCTCCGCACTGGCGATGCGCGACGACCCCGAGCTGCGCGAACTCGCCGACGCCGAAATTCCGACTATCGAACATCGCATCGGCAAGCTGGAAGAATCGCTCGGCCTGCTGCTGATCCCGGTCGATCCGCGCGACGACGCCAACCTGTTCCTCGAAGTGCGCGCCGGCACCGGCGGCGACGAGGCCGCGATCTTCGCAGGCGACCTGTTCCGCATGTACGCGCGCTATGCAGAGCGCAA
>JANXZP010000095.1 GCA_025355485.1 Pseudomonadota bacterium | reverse complement strand
CGGGCGCGACGTACACGCTCTGGATCCACCACCAGTCGCCGCAACGCCAGTCGCTCCACTCGTAGGTGATCATCAGCGTGCCGACCGGGACGGGCACCGCATCGACAACGCATTCGGCGATGAAGTAGAGGCCGCGCGCCGGCTGCTCGAAAGCCGCGCGCACCCCGCGATGGACGGTGTCGGGATCGAGCCGCTTGTGCTCGGTTTCCCACGCCATCGCGATCGCCCACTGCGCGAGCAGCGCGGCATCGTCGGGTCGCGCCGCGCGGATCGTGGGCGGCGCATGCGCTTCGGAAACGTCGTTCATTGCGCGCCTTTTCCCAGAGGCTTCAGGATCACGCCGCAAGCCAGGCGCGGGCCGGAATTGCCGGACGGCTGGGTGGCGTAGTCGTCGGCGTCGCGATGCACGATCACCGAACGCCCGAGTACGTCGTCGGACACGCCGGTTCCAAGCGTCACGCCGCGCACGGTGACATCGACATCGACCGCGCCTTGCGCGTCGGCGACCTGGTTCGCGATGTCGCCGCCGTGGTGAATCATCCCCATCGGATCGCCGTGCGCGGTGCTGGTCGGATTGAAGTGGCCGCCGGCGCTGCTCGCATCCGTTGCGCTGCAGTCGCCGTGTTCGTGTAGGTGGAAGCCGTGCGTACTGCCCGGCGCCAGTCCGGTCAGGCGACCGCTGATATGCACGCCTCCTGGAACCGAGGTGAACACCAGCGTCCCCGCAACATTGCTGCCTGCGGTCGGCGCCATCGCCGCTTCGATGGGTTTGGTCTTCGTCTTCAGCGCGCCGCAGCCGGTGATCGCCAGCGCGATCGCGCACGTCAATGCAGTCAGTGGACGCAACATCTCGGCCTCCTAGTTTCGCCTGAGAAAAAAGTACAGGGATTGCATCCTAACGCGATGCGCCGGCATCGGCGCGCAGCGCATTCAGTCGGTGGATGGGTCGTGCTTGCGCCCCAGCTTGCGGGTCAACGTGTTGCGGCCCAGGCCGAGACGTTCGGCCGCCTGCTGGCGATGTCCATTGGTGTGTTCCAGCGCCGCGGTCAGCAATGCCTGTTCGAAACGTCGCTTGGCCTGCGCATGGATGTCGTGCTCGCCGGCATCGAGAGCGGCGCGCGTCCACGCGGTCAGCGGCTGCGTCCAGTCGTCGGCACCCGCCTGCTTGCCTGCACGCGGCGCGGCGCGCAACGATGCGCGCACATCGGCCGAGCGGATGCTCTGACCCGGCGCAAGCGCGGCCAGCCGCCAGCACAGGTTTTCCAGCTCGCGCACGTTGCCGGGCCACGCATGCGTTTCGAGCAGGCGCAGGGCGTTGGCTGACAGTTTCTTGCGCGGCGCCTTGAAGCGTGTTGCCGCGTTGGCGAGGAAATGCGCGGCCAGACCAGCGATATCTTCGCTACGTTCACGCAGCGGCGGCAGACGCAGACGCACCACGTCGAGCCGATGCAGCAGGTCGGCGCGAAAGCGTCCGTCGGCGACCAGCGCTTCGAGATCCTGATGAGTCGCCGCGATCACGCGCACATCGACGCGAATCAGTTCGCGTCCGCCGACGCGGAAGAATTCGCCCTCGGCCAGCACGCGCAGCAGCCGCGTCTGCAAAGGCGCCGGCATGTCGCCAATTTCATCGAGGAACAGGCTGCCGCCATCGGCCTGCTCGAAGCGACCGGCATGGCGGCGCGTCGCGCCGGTGAACGAGCCCGCTTCGTGGCCGAACAATTCCGATTCGAGCAGCTCGGCCGGGATCGCGGCGGTGTTGAGCGCGACGAAGGGTTTGTTTGCGCGCGGCGATTCGCGATGCAGTGCGCGCGCGACGAGCTCCTTGCCGGTGCCGGTTTCGCCGGTGATCAGCACCGACAGCGGCGCCTGCGCGAGCCGTCCGATCGCGCGGAACAAGTCGCGCATCGCGGGCGCGTCGCCGAGTAGCGCGTTGTCGTCGGCTGCCATCGTTGAAGCATTCGCGCTGGCCGGTACAGGTTCATCGGTGGTTGTTGTCGCGCTCGGCAGCGCGCGCTTGGCCAGCGCGACCGCCGCATCCAGGTCGAAGGGTTTCGACAGGAACTCGTGGGCGCCGCCGCGGAACGCACCGGCTGTCGATGCGATATCGGTCCACGCCGACATCACGATCACCGGCAAATCCGGATCGCGCGCCTTCAGCGCATCGAGAAAACCGAGGCCATCGAGTCCCGGCATGCGGATGTCGGTGAACACCAGCGCCGGTTGCGGTTCGGTGTCGAGCGCGGCCAACGCGGCGTGCGCGCCATCGAAGGCTTGCACCGCGAAGCCCGCATCGCGCAGCGCTTCGGCCAGCACGAAGCGCACGCTGCGATCGTCGTCCACGATCCAGATGCGCGTGCCCGTGCGCTGGCGCTGCGGCTCATTCGACTGCATCGTCGACCTCCGGCACCGGC
>JANXZP010000077.1 GCA_025355485.1 Pseudomonadota bacterium | reverse complement strand
GCCGGTGGTTGCGCAACTCGCCAAGGAGATGGGCATCCTGACCGTCGCCGTGGTGACCAAGCCCTTCCCGTTCGAAGGCCGTCGGCGCATGCAGGTCGCGCTCAAGGGCATCGAGGAACTGGGGCAGCACTGCGATTCGCTGATCACCATCCCGAACGAGAAACTGATCACCGTGCTCGGTCGCGAGGCGACCATGGTGCAGGCGTTCAAGGCAGCGAACGACGTGCTGCTCGGCGCCGTGCAGGGCATCGCCGACCTGATCGTGCGGCCGGGCCTGATCAACGTGGACTTCGCCGACGTGCGCACGGTGATGAGCGAGATGGGCATGGCGATGATGGGCTCGGGTACCGCACGCGGCGACGATCGCGCGATGGCCGCCGCCGAGGCCGCGATCAGCAATCCGTTGCTGGACGATGTCAACCTGTCGGGTGCCAACGGCATTCTGGTTAATATCACTGCCGGTCCGGATTTCACCATGCGCGAGTTCGACGAGGTTGGCCGGACCATCGAAGAGTTCGCTTCGGAAGATGCCACCGTCGTTATCGGCACCGTGCTCGATCCGGACATGCAGGACGAGGTGCGGGTCACCGTGGTCGCCACCGGCCTGAACCGCAACGTTGCGCGCCAGCCGGTGCGCGGAACCGATCGCGGCATCGAGCGCGAGATCGTACGCACCCAAGTCAAGCTGGTGCGCAACGGCAGCAACGGGCAGGTGGAATACAGCGACAGCGCCTACACCACGGCGCCCGCACCGGGGTTCTCTAGTTTGCGCGCTGGCCGCAGCGAGCCGGCCGCCAGCACGGTGGATATGGGCGGCAGCGATGCCTACCTCGACATCCCGGCGTTTCTAAGGAGGCAGGCCGATTGATGCGGAACATGGATCGATGCAGTACTGACTGACTTGTTCATCCGGACGCCTTCTCCGTTGGGCGTCCGGACTTTCTTTGTAAAAGCATGCCTTCACAAGGGAACTACGGCACCGGATGCGCACTCCAAGTAGAGATACACAGGGGAAACATCTGCGTTCCATATGACGCCATTGTTGCGTCAATGGGACAATAATGCTTCCGATTCGTTTGAATTTGGTAAAGTGCGTGTTATCCTCGACACCGCTTTGTCGCGCTCCGGCTCGGAGAACGCACAACAATGATCAAGCAGCGCACGCTCAAAAATGTCATCCGCGCCACCGGCGTCGGCATCCATTCCGGTGAAAAGGTCTTCATGACCTTGCGCCCTGCGGCACCCGACAGCGGCATCATCTTCCGTCGCGTCGACTTCGCCCAACCCATCGAGATCCACGCACGCGCCGAGCACGTCGGCGACACCAGTCTGTCCACGACCCTGACCCGTGGCGACGTGCGGATCATGACGGTCGAGCATCTGTTGTCGGCTCTGGCCGGCTTGGGCATCGACAACGCCTACGTGGATCTGTCGGCGCCCGAAGTGCCGATCATGGACGGCTCCGCCGGCCCCTACGTATTCCTGATCCAGTCCGCCGGCATCGAGGAACAGAACGCCGCGAAGCGTTTCATCCGGATCAAGAAACCGATCCGGGTCGAAGACGGCGACAAGTGGGCCCGCTTCGAGCCGTTCGACGGTTTCAAGGTCGGTTTCACGATCGATTTCAACCATCCCATCTTCACGCGTTCGACCTCGTCGGCCGAGGTGGATTTCTCGACGACCTCGTTCGTCAAGGAAGTCAGCCGCGCACGCACCTTCGGTTTCATGAAGGACATCGAGATGCTGCGCGACCGCAAGCTCGTGCTCGGCGGCAGCATGGACAACGCGATCGTGCTCGACGACTACCGCATCCTCAACGAGGACGGTCTTCGCTACGAGGACGAGTTCGTCAAGCACAAGATCCTCGACGCGATCGGCGATCTGTACCTGCTCGGCCATAGCCTGATCGGCGCGTTCTACGGGTACAAATCGGGCCACCAGCTCAACAACCAGCTTTTGCGCACGCTGCTCGCCGACCGTACCGCGTGGGAAGAAGTCACCTTCAGCGATCCCGCGCAGGCACCGATTTCCTACGCGCACCCCGCCCAGGCAGTGTGATCCCTTCTGCGGTTTAACGATTTCGTTACATAAGTGACGGATTCGATTGGCCTTTTCTCGTGGCCGCTTTTTCTGTAGTATCCGTTCTCCCGGTGTTCGGCGCGTACGCGTCGCGCCGGGTACGATCAGTTCTCGACGATCGTTACGCTGTTAGGCCAGGGAGGCCAACCGCAGGAGCTGGGCCCGAAGTTCGGGATCCGCCACGGATTCGGCGGTCGTTCGCAATGCATCGCGGGTGGCTTGAGACAGGGGTTTCGGTGCTGCCAGGTCCGGTCCGGACGGAAGCGGTGGCACGACTTTGACGGTGAATGCGCCAGCCTGAAAACCAGCCGCGGTCGCAGCGTCCAGCAGGGCGTCTGCATGTTGCCGAAGCTTGGCACCCCAGACCGGTGCGTCCACCAGATAGACCAGTTTGCCGGCGCCCACATTGCCCAGACGGCAGTGCGGTAGCAACGAGTCCGGCAGGCATCGACGCAGCCGCTCATCCAGTGCCGCCAACATCTGTGCGCGCTCGATGAGTCGGCCAAGTCCAGCTTCGCCCGCCGCCTCCAGCGCCGGGCGCGGTGCGGAGGAGGCCTTGGCTGTGCCCTGCAGACGCAAGTCAGACGGTTTAGGCATGAATCTCATTATCGTAGCGAAATTCCTGAAATCGCCGAAGCGATTTTGCGTTCACGACGACCGCAAATTGCTACTAGGCGTCGCCGGGGTTCTGGCGGTTCTCATCATGCTCGGTTTCGCGATCGGATTCTTCACCTGCAGCGGAGTGCAGTCGATCGAGGAACGCGACCTGCGCGCGGAGAATTCCCGCTTGCAATTGCAGAAGTCCGAGATTCGTGCGGCTTCGCAACGCGAAGTCAATGCGCTCGCGGCACGGGTCAGCGAATTGCAGGTGCAGACCAATCGCCTCAACGCGCTTGGTGAACGTCTGGTTCGCATGGGCAAGATCACCGATGGCGAGTTCAACTTCACTGTACAACCAGGCACCGGCGGCGGCGGCGAACCGACCACGCCGATCAGCGCTGCCGAGCTATCGCAGCAACTGGCCAGCCTCGGCAAGACCCTGAGCCATTCCGGCGACCAACTACAGGTGCTCGAATCGCTGCTGCTCAACCAGGATCTCGATCGCAGCCAGACGCCGACGTCGATGCCGCTGGCGAACACCTATGTTTCCGCGCCGTTCGGTAACCGCATCGATCCGATCAATGGCGGCCACGAGTTCCACAAGGGCCTGGATCTCAACGGCCAGACTGGCGATCCTATCCACGCCGCCGCCGACGGCATGGTCATCCGCTCGGATTTCGACAACGGCGGTTACGGCAACGTGGTCGATATCGACCACGGCAATGGCTATGTCACCCGCTACGGACACTGCTCGAAGCTGCTGGTGAAAGTCGGCGACCTGGTGCATGCTGGCGAAGTGATCGCCAAGGTCGGTTCGACCGGCCACTCGACCGGCTCGCATCTGCATTTCGAGGTGTGGATCAACGGCCAGCCGGTCAATCCGAAACCGTATCTAAGCCAGATTGGCCGCTGACGGCAGCGCCCCTGCCCGATTTGCACGCTGCCGGTTGATACGTATCCGGCCAGCCCCACGTTAGAATGCACGACCGGGCCGCCGCGAGCGGCCCGCCGCGTTTTATCGCCGTGTGATGGCGCAAAAACACGGCCCCTGATTCCCATCCAACAACGCACCAGCCACCACGGGTTCCCATGCTCAACAGTCTCCTTACCCGCATGTTCGGCAGCCGCAATGAGCGTCTGCTGAAACAACTGCAGAAGAACGTCGGCAAGATCAACGCGCTGGAACCGGGGTTGCAAAAGCTCTCCGATGACGAGCTCAAGGGCAAAACCGAAGCCTTCCGCCAGCGGGTGGCGGCCGGAGAAACCCTGGACCAGCTATTGCCCGAAGCATTCGCGGTGGTGCGCGAAGCCTCGGTGCGCGTGCTCGGCCTGCGGCATTACGACGTGCAGATGATCGGCGGCATGGTTCTGCATCTGGGCAAGATCGCCGAGATGCGCACCGGCGAAGGCAAGACCCTGGTCGGCACCCTCGCGGTGTACCTCAATGCCCTGTCCGGCAAGGGCGTGCACGTGGTCACGGTGAACGACTACCTGGCCAAACGCGACTCGGCGTGGATGGGGCGCCTGTACAACTGGCTCGGCATGAGCGTCGGCGTGGTCTACCCGAACATGCCGCACGGCGACAAGAAGGCCGCCTACGGTAGCGATATCACCTACGGCACCAACAACGAATACGGTTTCGACTACCTGCGCGACAACATGGCGCTGGACAAGGACAGCAAGTTCCAGCGCGGACTGAATTTCGCGATCGTGGACGAGGTGGACTCGATCCTGATCGACGAGGCGCGCACGCCGCTGATCATCTCCGGCCCGGCCGACGAATCGCCCGAACTGTACGTCAAGGTCAACCGCATCGTTCCCAAGCTGAGCCGGCAAAGCGCCGAAGAAGCCGAGGGCGATTACTGGGTCGACGAAAAACAGAAGCAGGCGCACCTGTCCGAGGTCGGCATGTCGCACGCCGAAGAGCTGCTTCGCGAGGCCGGCATCCTCACGGCCGACGACAGCCTGTACGATGCCTCGAACCTGGCGGTAGTGCACCACCTCAATGCCGCGTTGCGCGCGCATGCGATCTACCAGCGCGACGTGGATTACATCGTGCGCGACGGCGAGGTCATCATCGTCGACGAATTCACAGGCCGCACGCTGGCCGGACGACGCTGGTCCGACGGCCTGCATCAGGCGGTCGAGGCCAAGGAAGGCGTGCCGGTGCAGCGCGAGAACCAGACGCTCGCATCCATCACCTTCCAGAATTACTTCCGCATGTACGCCAAACTCGCGGGCATGACCGGCACCGCCGACACCGAGGCCTACGAGTTCCAAGACATCTACGGACTCGAAGTCGTGGTGATCCCGACCCACCGCCCGATGGTGCGCAAGGACAATCCGGACCTGATGTTCTACGGCCCCAAGGCCAAGTACGACGCGGTCGTGCAGGACATCAAGGAATGCTACGAGAAGGGCCAGCCGGTGCTGGTCGGCACCACCTCGATCGAAACTTCCGAGATGCTGTCGCAACGCCTGCGCGCCGAGCACGTGCCGCACGAAGTGCTCAACGCCAAGCAGCACGAGCGCGAAGCGATCATCGTCGCGCAGGCCGGCAAGCCCAAGGCGGTGACGATCGCCACCAACATGGCCGGCCGCGGCACCGACATCGTGCTCGGCGGCAACCTCGACGTCGAACTGCAGGCGCTCGACGAGAGTGCGACCGATGCCGATCGTGCGCACCTGCGCGAACAATGGCAACTGCGCCACGACGCGGTCAAGCAATCCGGCGGCCTGCATATCGTCGGCACCGAACGCCACGAGTCGCGCCGCATCGACAACCAGTTGCGCGGTCGTTCCGGTCGCCAGGGCGATCCGGGTTCGAGCCGCTTCTTCCTGTCGTTCGAAGACAACCTGATGCGGATCTTCGCTTCCGATTTCATCCAGCGCGCGATGAAAATGATGCGCATGAAGGAAGACGACGTCATCGAATCGGCGATGGTTAGCAAGCAGATCGAAAAGGCGCAACGCAAGGTCGAGTCGCACAACTTCGACATCCGCAAGCAGCTGCTCGAATTTGACGACGTCAACAACGACCAGCGCAAGGTCATCTACCAGCAGCGCGACGAATTGCTTGAAGCGGAGACGATGCAGGACACGGTGGAAGCGATCCGCGACGACGTGTTCGCCGAACTCGTCCGCCGGCACGTACCCGAAAACTCGGTGGACGAACAATGGGATCTGGCCGGGCTCGAGCGCGTTCTTGCCGACGAGTACGGCATCTCCGCCGATCTCCAGGGCTATGCCCACAGCGCCGAGGACATCGACTCGACCGCGATCGCACACCACGCGCAGCAACTCGCCGCGAAACACTTCACCGACAAGGAACTCGATGTCGGGTCGGAGACGATGCGCGCACTCGAGAAGCACGTGATGCTCAACGTGCTGGACCAGAACTGGAAGGAGCATCTGGCGCGAATGGATTACCTGCGGCAGGGCATCCACCTGCGCGGATTCGCGCAGAAGCAGCCCAAGCAGGAGTTCAAGCGCGAATCGTTCGAGTTGTTCTCGGAGATGCTCGAGAAGTTCAAGCGCGAAGTCGCGACGATCCTCGCGCGCGTGCGCGTGCGAAGCGACGACGAGGTCGCGCGTCTCGAAGCCGAGGAGCGCCGTCTCGCCGAAGAGCAGGCCAGGCAGATGCAGTTCCAGCATCCAGACCATCCCGTCCTGCAGGCGCCAGTGTCGGCCGACGACGAAACCGCCGGCTCGGACGTTCCGATGGCAGCGCCGCAACCGATGCTGCGCGAGGGGCCGAAGATCGGCCGCAACGATCCGTGCCCCTGCGGCTCCGGGAAGAAGTACAAGCAATGTCATGGGCAGCTCGTGTAAACACCGCAGAGTGATTCGGTTGGCATGAAGAAACCTGCGCCAGTGTATGTGGTCGCAGGCGTGATCCAGGATGCGCGCGGACGCATCCTGCTGGCGCGTCGCACCGCCGGGCGCGATCTGGCCGGCATGTGGGAATTTCCTGGCGGCAAGGTCGATCCCGGCGAAACACCCGAGCAGGCGCTGGCGCGCGAACTGCACGAGGAACTCGGCATCTCCATCAAGGACTGCACGCCGCTGATCGCGGTGCCGCAGGCCTATCGCGACAAACGCATCGTGCTCGACGTGCGTAGTATCGGTGCGTGGACCGGCAGCGCTGTTGGCCGCGAACGCCAGGCGCTGGCCTGGGCGCCGCCGGACAAACTGGCCTCATATCCGATGCCGCCGGCGGATCGTCCGGTGGTCGCGGTGCTGCGCCAGCCTGACCGTTACCTGATCACTCCAGAACCCGATCCGTTGCAGCATCAGATATTCCTCGCCAGGCTTGATCGCGCGCTTAAAGCAGGCGTGCGCAGGGTGCAACTGCGCAGCCATGCGCTGGACTCCGTTGCACTGCGTCCGCTGGCCGAAGCAGTGTTGAAGCGATGCCGTGCAGCCGACGCGGAGTTGCTGATCAATTCACACATCGAACTTGCACTCGCGCTCGGCGTCGGCGTGCATTTGCGCGCTACGCAGTTGATGGAGCTGCGCGAACGACCGCTGCCCACGAAGCTCGCCGTTGCAGCGTCCTGCCATGACGACGCCGAACTGGGCCACGCCGAAACACTGGGCCTGGATTTCGTTGTGCTTGGCCCGGTCGCGGCAACGACTAGCCACCCCGATCGTTCGCCACTGGGCTGGAATGGTTTTGCACGTCTGCGCGAAACGGTCTCTTTGCCGATCTACGCGCTCGGCGGAATGGACGTCGCCGACATCGCGAATGCGCGTGCGCACGGAGCGCAGGGCATCGCTGCGATCCGCGGACTGTGGCCGGAATGACAACTCGCCAATCGATTGCGCGAACGATCGTATCAACGCGTCCTGTACGACGCAGCGGCCCTGATTCAGGACATCTGCGCAGCGAGTCGCAAATACGATGCATGCAGTGCTTGGATCTGCGGCGCGAGCGCGCCGATAGCGCCGCCGTTGTCGATCACATCGTCCGCGATGGCAAGTCGCGCTTCCTGCGATGCCTGCGCGGCGAGGATGCGTTCGGCCTGCTCGCGCGAACTGCCGTCGCGCTGGAACAGGCGTAGCAACTGCACATCGCGTGGTACGTCCACCACCAGGATGCGGGCGAGCCATGGATATGCCGTCCTGCCGCCGCCTTCGGCAAGCAACGGGATTGCAGCCATTGCGTAAGCGCTGGTCGCCGCCGCGCAAGCATCGTGTAGTGCGAGACGGATGCGCGGATGCAGGATCGTTTCGAGATCGTGGCGTGCGCGTTCATCATCAAACACGATCCGTCGCAACGCGCCACGATCGAGCTGTCCGTCTGCATGCAGCATACCTCTGCCGAAATGCGCGACGATCGCCTCAAGCGCGGGCTTGCCCGGTTCGACCAGGGTGCGTGCATACACGTCGGCATCGGCTACCGCAATGCCGAGTTGCCCGAAACGACGTCCGATCTCGGACTTGCCCGAGGCGATTCCGCCAGTGATCGCGACGACGAAACTGGCCACGGCTCAGGCCATGTGCGCGAAGCGCAGGTAAGCGTCGATCAGCCACGACCCCCACAGCAGCTGCACCCATCCAGCAAGCGCGAGAAACGGGCCGAACGGAATCGGGGTCGCGCGGCCGCGTCCGCGCAGCAGTAGCCACGCGCTGCCGATGATCGCGCCGAGCAACGCCGAGATCAGCACGATCGGCAGTACGCCCTTGATTCCGCACCACGCACCGAGTGCGGCGAGCAGCTTGAAGTCGCCGTGCCCCATGCCTTCCTTGCCGGTCAGCAATTTGAATCCCCAGTACACCGACCACAGGCTGAGATAACCGACCGCCGCGCCGATCAGCGCCGGCACCGGATCGACGAACACGGTGACTGTGCTGAGCAGCAATCCCAGCCACAGCAGCGGATAGGTCAGTTGGTCGGGCAGCAAGGTCGTGCGCAGGTCGATGCCGGACAATGCAATCAGGAAAGCGCTGAATACCAGAGCCATCAAGGCCTGCAAGCCAGGCCCGAAATGCCAGGCGCACACCGCGAACGCGATTCCGGTAAGCAATTCGACTGCCGGGTATTGCCAGGAGATCGGGGCGCGGCAGTAACGACAGCGTCCGCGCAGGACCAGGAAACTGATCAGAGGAATGTTGTCCCATGCCGCGAGTTGGTGTCCGCATTGCGGGCAACACGAGCGTTCGACCACGAGCCCGGCGGGCATGGCCGCGGCGTCGTCTGTTTCGGGCAATTCCAGCAGCTCGCGACTCTCGCTGCGCCACTGCCATTCCAGCCGGGCCGGCAGGCGCAGGATCACCACGTTGAGGAAGCTGCCGATCAGCAGCCCGAACAGGAATGCGCAGCCGACCGCAATGGCCGGCTGCTGCAGCATCTCGATCAACACGTCCGGCTCAGGCCCAAGTGATCAGACCGTCGCGGCGAGCTTGAAGATGGGCAGGTACATGCCGATGACCATGCCGCCGACCAGGGTGCCGATGATCACCATGATGAACGGCTCGAGCAGGCTCG
>JANXZP010000061.1 GCA_025355485.1 Pseudomonadota bacterium | reverse complement strand
CAAGGGCGCGCAGATCGCACGCAGCGCCGGCGCCTCGGTGCAGCTGGTCGCTCGCGAGCAGGGTTACGCAACATTGCGTCTGCGTTCGGGCGAAATGCGCCGCGTTCCTGGCGAATGCTGCGCGACCATCGGTGAAGTCGGTAACGGCGAGCACAGCCTGCGCAAGATCGGCAAGGCCGGCGCCAAGCGCTGGATGGGCGTGCGCCCGACAGTTCGCGGCGCGGCCATGAACCCGGTCGACCATCCGCACGGCGGCGGTGAAGCGCGCGCCGGCCAGGGCAATCCGCATCCGGTCTCCCCGTGGGGCACGCCGGCCAAGGGTTACAAGACGCGCAACAACAAGCGCACCCAGAAGTTCATCGTGCGCGACCGTCGGAGCTAATCGAATATGGCACGTTCACTGAAAAAAGGTCCGTTCGTCGACCACCACCTGATGAAGAAGGTGGAAGCGGCGGGCAGCAGTAAAAAGCCGATCAAGACCTGGTCGCGGCGCTCGATGATCCTGCCGGAAATGGTGGGCATGACCATCGCCATCCACAACGGCAAGGCGCACATCCCGGTGCTGGTGAACGAGAACATGGTCGGGCACAAGCTCGGTGAGTTCGCCATGACCCGCGTGTTCAAGAGCCACGGCGGCGACAAGAAAGCCGCTGCCGCGGCGGCAGCCAAGTGAGGACGACGGACATGGAAGCGAAAGCAATCCTGCGCAGCGCGCGCATCTCGCCGCAGAAGGCCCGCCTCGTCGCGGACCAGGTGCGCGGTTTGCCGGTGGCGCGCGCGAGCGGCCTGCTGCAGTTCAGCGACAAGAAAGCCGCACATCTGATCCGCAAGGTGCTGATGTCGGCGATCTCCAACGCGGAAAACAACCAGGGCGCGGATGTGGACGAACTCAACGTCGCCAGCATCTTCGTCGACGAAGGCCCGATGCTGAAGCGCTTCATGGCGCGCGCAAAGGGTCGCGGCACACGCATCCTGAAGCGCACCAGTCACATCACCGTTGTCGTTGGCGCGGGGAAAAACTAATGGGTCATAAAGTCCATCCGACCGGTATCCGCCTGGGCATTTCCAAGGACTGGAATTCCAAGTGGTTCGCCAACAAGCGCCTGTACGCCGAGTACCTGACGGCCGATTTGAAAGTGCGCGAGATGCTGCGCAAGAAGCTGGCGCAGGCCGGGATCAGCAAGATCCTGATCGAGCGTCCGGCCAAGACCGCGCGCGTCACCATCCACAGCGCCCGCCCGGGCGTGGTGATCGGCAAGCGCGGCGAAGACATCGAGAAGCTGCGCAAGGAAGTCTCGGACGTGATGGGCGTTCCAGCGCACATCAATGTCGCCGAAGTGCGCAAGCCCGAGCTTGATGCGCAGCTGGTCGCGGAATCCATCGCGCAGCAGCTCGAGCGCCGCATCATGTTCCGTCGCGCGATGAAGCGCGCGGTCGGCAACGCGATGCGCCTGGGAGCGCTGGGCATCAAGGTCAATGTCGGTGGTCGCCTGAATGGCGCCGAGATCGCGCGTTCGGAGTGGTACCGCGAAGGTCGCGTGCCGCTGCACACGCTGCGTGCCGACATCGATTACGGTTTCGCCGAGGCCAAGACGACCTACGGCATCATCGGCGTGAAGGTGTGGGTGTATCGCGGCGAGATCTTCGACTTCTCGGCCGTCGGCCAGGAAAAGGCGAGCGATGAACAGCCGCCGCGTCCGCCGCGCCGTGACGATCAGCCACGTCCGCCGCGTCGCGATCGCGACGATCAACCGCGCGGCCCACGTGGCGCCGGCAAGAGGGAATAAGCCATGCTGCAACCAAAACGCACCAAGTACCGCAAGATGTTCAAGGGCCGCAACGACGGCCTGAGCTGGAGCGGCGCGGCCGTGAGCTTCGGCGAGTACGGCCTCAAGGCCACCTCGCACGGACAACTGACCGCGCGCCAGGTCGAGGCCGCGCGCCGCAGCATCAGCCGCTACGTCAAGCGCGGCGGCAAGCTGTGGATCCGCATCTTCCCGGACAAGCCGATCACCAAGAAGCCGATCGAAGTCCGCATGGGCGCCGGCAAGGGCAACGTCGAATACTGGGTCGCGCAGATCAAGCCCGGCCGCGTGTTGTACGAAATGGAAGGCGTTGACGAAGCCACGGCGCGCGAAGCGTTCCGCTTGGCATCGGCCAAGCTTTCCGTAACCACCACCTTCGTTACCCGCACGGTGCGCTGATGGAACTCAAGGAACTGCGTCAGAAATCCGCGGCCGAACTCGCCGCCCATCTGGTCGACCTGCACAAGGAGCAGTTTTCGCTCCGCATGCAGAAGACCACCGGGCAGTTGAGCGCGACCCACCAGATCCGCCGCGTGCGCCGCGAGATCGCTCGCGTCAACACCGTGCTGGTCGGCAAGAAGTAAGCCGATGTCAACCAAGGCTCAAGTCATGAACGAAGTCGCTACAACCGAAGACACCAAGCTGCGCACCGTCCAGGGACGCGTGACCAGCAACAAGATGGACAAGACGGTGACGATCATCATCGAGCGCCTGGTCAAGCATGCGTTGTACGGCAAGTACATCCGCCGTTCGACCAAGCTGCACGCGCACGATGCCGACAACGCCTGCAAGGAAGGCGACATCGTGCGCGTCGCCGAATGCCGTCCGTTGTCCAAGACCAAGAACTGGCGCGTCGTCGAAATCGTCGCCCGCGCGGCCGAATAAGGAGACTGGCTCATGATCCAGATGCAGTCCTACCTGCAGGCCGCCGACAACTCCGGTGCGCGTGAACTGATGTGCATCAAGGTGCTCGGCGGTTCGCATCGCCGTTACGCCCACATCGGCGACGTCATCAAGGTGTCGATCCGCGAGGCGATCCCGCGCGGCAAAGTCAAGAAAGGCGAGGTTTACGACGCCGTGGTCGTGCGTACCCGCAAGGGCGTGCGCCGCGCCGACGGTTCGCTGATCCGTTTCGACGGCAACGCCGCCGTGCTGCTCAACAACAAGCTCGAGCCGATCGGCACGCGCATCTTCGGGCCCGTAACCCGCGAGCTGCGCTCCGAGAAGTTCATGAAGATCGTATCGCTCGCGCCCGAAGTGCTCTGAGCGAAGAGGACAAGACCATGAATCGAATTCGTAAAGGTGATCGCGTTCTCGTGATCGCCGGCAAGAACAAGGGCCTCAAGGGCGAAGTGCTGCGCGTTGCCGCCGATCGCGTCGTCGTGCAGAACATCAACATCGTCAAGCGCCATACCAAGGCCAATCCGCAGGCGAACCAGCCCGGCGGCGTGGTCGAGCGCGAGGCGCCGCTGCATATCTCCAACGTGATGCTGCTCAACGCCCTCACCGGCAAGGGCGAGCGCGTTGGCTACAAGGTGCTCGATGACGGACGCAAGGTGCGCGTGTTCCGTTCGAGCGGAGAGGCGATCGACGCCTGATCAGGAAGCCCGGCGCCATCCGGCCGGTTCCGACAAGCAGATCCTGAGGAAATGACATGACCACCCGTCTCGAAAAACATTACAAAGAAACCGTCGTGCCGAAGCTCATGGAAAAGTTCGGTTACACGAACCCCATGCAGGTGCCGCGCCTGACCAAGATCACGCTGAACATGGGCGTGGGGGAGGCGGTGGGCAACAAGAAGATCCTCGAGAACGCGGTCGGCGACATGGTCAAGATCGGCGGACAGAAGCCGATCGTGACCAATGCGCGCGTCTCGGTCGCGAGCTTCAAGATCCGCGACGGCTGGCCGATCGGCTGCAAGGTCACCTTGCGCCGCGCCCGCATGTACGAGTTCTTCGACCGCCTGGTCAACGTCGCGTTGCCGCGCGTGCGCGACTTCCGCGGCATGTCGGGCCGTTCGTTCGACGGTCGCGGCAACTACAACATGGGCGTGAAGGAACAGATCATCTTCCCGGAAATCGATTACGACCAGGTCGACGCAATGCGCGGCATGGACATCGCGATCACCACGACTGCAAAGACCAACGAGGAAGCGCGCGCGCTGCTCGAGGCCTTCAGCTTCCCCTTCCGCAACTGATATCGCCGAACAAAGCCGGCCAGGACAAACGACAATGGCAAAGACAAGCATGGTGAACCGCGATCTCAAGCGCGCGAAACTGGCAAAGAAGTTTGCGACCAGGCGCAACGCGCTGAAGAAGACCATCAGCAGCGTTACCGCGTCGTACGACGAAAAAGCCGAAGCAGTGATCAAGCTGCAGAAGTTGCCGCGCGATTCGAGCCCGTGCCGCGAGCGCAATCGTTGCGCGCTGTCCGGTCGTCCGCGCGGCACGTACGCGAAGTTCGGCCTCGGCCGCAACAAGCTGCGCGAAGCGACCATGCGCGGCGACGTCCCCGGCCTGCGCAAAGCGAGCTGGTAATTATTTTTTTCGCAGGATTCTCTGCGGATATCGGTGCCTAAAGGAACGAAACAATGAGCATGACTGATCCCATCGCCGACATGCTGGTGCGCATCAAGAACGCACTTGCAGTGGGCAAACCGACGGTGAAGATGCCGTCCTCGAAAACCAAGCTGGCGCTCGCCGGCGTGCTGAAGTCGGAAGGCTACATCGCCGACTCGCGCGTGACCGAAGCAGGCAAGGGCAAGCTACAGCTCGAGATCGTGCTGAAGTATTACGAAGGCAAGCCGGTGATCGAGCGCCTCGAGCGCGTCTCGCGTTCGGGTCTGCGCCAGTACCGCGGCAAGGATGAGCTGCCGAAGATCCTCAACGGTCTCGGCGTGTCCATCATTTCGACTTCAAAAGGCATCATGACCGATCGCCAGGCTCGCGCTGAAGGCGTGGGCGGCGAAATCATCTGCCTGGTTTGCTGAATCTTATTTAGAAGTCCGGCCATGGATGGTCGGGCTGTTGGTCACGACGACCATAGGAGCTTTCAATGTCACGCGTAGCAAAGAAACCAATCGCACTGCCGAAAGGCGTGGAATGCACCATCGGTGCCGACAGGGTCAGCGTGAAGGGGCCGAAAGGCTCGCTGAGCCTGGCCAGGCCGCAGGGTATCGACGTCGTCATGGAAAACGGTCAAGTGCAGTTTTCCACCGCCGACGCCGATCGCATCCCGATGGCCGGCACTGCGCGCGCGCTGCTCGCGAACATGATCACCGGCGTGTCGGAAGGCTATGTGCGCAAGCTCGAACTGGTCGGCGTCGGTTACCGTGCCGCGATGGCGGGCAAGGATTTGAACCTGAGCCTCGGCTTCTCGCATCCGGTGCTGTTCAAGACGCCGGACGGCATCACGATCGCAACGCCGACCCAGACCGAAATTCTGGTCAGCGGCGCCGACAAGCAGTGCGTCGGCCAGGCTGCTGCGAAGATCCGCGGCTACCGGCCACCGGAACCGTACAAGGGCAAGGGCGTCCGCTACAGCGGCGAGAAGATCAACATGAAAGAGGCGAAGAAGACCTGAGTTTCTGCGCGGGTCCATCCGCGCAAAGAACAGCCGGCCATCCGTGGCCGACTTTTTAATAAAAGCCAGCACCTTCAAACGCTTTCGTACGCTTCATCGAGGACAAGAACATGGAAAAGAAAATCGCTCGCCTGCGCCGCGCCAAGACCACCCGTTCGCACATCCGCGTGCTCGGCGTGCCGCGCCTGTCCGTATTGCGTTCGGGCCAGCATATCTACGCGCAGCTGTTCACCGCCGATGGCGCGAAAGTGCTGGCCGCGGCGTCCACGCTGCAGGCCGATGTGAAGGAAGGCCTCAAGGGCACCAAGAACATGGAGGCCGCCGCCAGGGTCGGCCGCGCGATCGCCGAGAAGGCGAAAGCCGCTGGCGTCGAGAAGATCGCGTTCGATCGTTCGGGCTATCGCTACCACGGCCGCATCAAGGCCTTGGCCGATGCTGCGCGCGAAGGCGGCCTGCAATTCTGATTCGCCCGCACCAATCGAACTCGTACCACTTGAGTTTCACAACGAAGCAACCACAACGATAAGCGGCTCTGCCGTAAGTAACCAGGAAACGACATGGCAAATTTCGAACGCAACGACAACAGCGACGGTTTCATCGAGAAGCTGGTCGCGGTCAACCGCGTCTCCAAGACCGTCAAGGGCGGCCGCCAGTTCACCTTCACCGCATTGACGGTGGTGGGCGACGGCAACGGCAAGGTCGGCTTCGGCTACGGCAAGGCACGCGAAGTGCCG
>JANXZP010000055.1 GCA_025355485.1 Pseudomonadota bacterium | reverse complement strand
GTCGGGATAGTCCTTCGCGACTTCACGCGCGACTTTCAGGAACAGGCCCGAGGTCGACTTGAGGATGTTGGCCTTGTGCACGATCGTGACCTTCTTCCGCCCGATCTTGCGCGCCATGTCGAACGCGTAGCGCACGATGCGATCGGAGCCCTTGCGCGTGACCTTCTGCTGCAGGGTCGCGGTGTTGCCGTCAGCCGAGGTGTTCTGGCCCTCGCCGATGTACGCGCCTTCGGTGTTCTCGCGTACGGTGATGATGTCGATGTTGCTGTAGCGCGCTTTCGTGTTCGGAAAACTGATCGCGGGACGCACGTTCGCGTACAAGTCGAAGAGCTTGCGCAACTGGACGTTGATCGAGGAAAAACCTTCGCCGACCGGCGTGGTCAGCGGACTTTTCAGCGCGATGCGGTGGGTGCGGATGGATTCGAGCGTCGCCTCGGGCAGCAGCGAGCCCTGTTGCTCGAGCGCGGCCATGCCGGCCTCGACGAACTCGTACGACAGCCCTACGTTCATCGCGTCGAGCACGTACAGGGTGGCATCCATGATTTCCGGGCCGATGCCGTCGCCGCGAATCACTGCAATCGTCTGGGTCATGATTTTTCTTCTTGCGGATCGGCAGTCCGAATGGCTGCCGGAATGCGGCAATTATGCCAGAGCATCCCATGGTCAGCCGTGGGTATGCCCCGGCGCAACCGGTGCATGTGCGCCGGTTGCTAAGCTCAGCCATCCTGGCTTCGCTAAGCAACCCGGCCCTTCGCTCCTGCTTCGGGCGTTCGCGACTGCGCGCGATGCCATTCAAGGCATCGCGCAAACGCAGTCACTCACCCTCAAGCTGGTCGAGGAAATCCACCCCACGCCGCAAATGCGGGATCACGATGCTGCCGCCTACCACCAGCGCGACGCTGAACGCTTCGAAGAACTCCGCGCGGGTTACGCCGACGTCCTTGCTTTGCGCGATGTGGTAGCTGATGCAGTCGTCGCAACGCAGCACCATCGATGCGACCAGGCCCAGCAGTTCCTTGGTCTTCTCGTCCAGCGCACCGGGCTTGTAGGTTTGGGTGTCGAGCGCGAAGAAACGGCGGATGACCTGGTTGTCCTCGCCGAGGATGCGCTCGTTCATGCGCTGGCGGAACGCAGTGAACTCGGCGACGCGGTCCTTCTCGGCATCAGTACTCATGCGACGCTCTCCAGCAACGGCAGCAATCCGCCGAGGCGATCCAGCGCGACCAGGTCTTCGTAGCCACCGACGTGGACATCGCCGATGAAAATCTGCGGCACGCTGGTGCGATCCGTGCGCGCTGCCAACGCGGCGCGGTTGGCTGGATCGGTGTCGATGCGCAACTCGGTCCAGCCGTGGCCGCGGCTCTTGAGGAAATTCTTGGTCGCCACGCAGTAGGCGCAGAAACCGCTGCTGTAGATGGTGATGACGGGCGCTTCGGCCATCGTGGGGAACTCTGGTTGGTATCGGCACACTATGGAGGCAGGCAGGCGCATTTTCCATCGGTCGCGCTTCGACTCGGTTTAACTGGCGGTTCACACGCCAGCCGGGCCATCTGTTGCATGCTGCTCCAGTCGCTTCCGTACCGCAGGTCATTCCTATGCCGCGCCACACCCTGCTGATCGCCACGATCACCTTCGCGCTTGGCTTCGTCGCACCGGCGTTCGCGGGCGGCGAGTCCAGGCTGCCCGATATCGGCTCCTCCGCAGCGCAGGTCATCAGTCCCGAGCAACAGCAGGAATACGGCGAGTGGACCTTGCACGAAATGCGCCGGCAGGGCCTCGTGCTCGACGACCCGTTGCTGGAAGACTGGCTGCAGAATGTCGGCGACCGGCTTGGCGCCAACAGCAACAATCCGAAGCAGCAGTTCCATTTCTTCGTGGTGCGCTCGCGCGACATCAACGCCTTCGCCACCCTCGGCGGCTACGTCGCGGTCAATGCCGGGCTTATCCTGGCCACCACCAGCGAGGACGAACTCGCCGCGGTGATGTCGCACGAAATCGCCCACGTCACCCAGAGCCATGTGATCCGCGCGGTTGAGGCGCAGAAACGCGACACGTTGCCGATCGCGCTGGCGATGCTCGCCGCGGTGATCGCGACCTCGAAGTCCAATTCGAATTCCGCCGGCAACGCCGCCGAGGCCGCGGTCGCGGCGGGTACCGGCCTGATCCAGCAGTTGCAGATCAACTTCACCCGCGACAACGAAACCGAGGCCGACCATTTCGGCATCCAGACCCTCGCGCGTTCCGGCTACGATCCGCTCGCGATGGCGAGTTTCTTCAGCCGATTGCAAGCGGCGTATCGCAGCAACGATGGATACGGGCCGTACAAGACGCCGGATTTCCTGCAGGACCACCCGGTCACCAGCACGCGCATCAGCGACGCGCTCGATCGCGCGCGACAGATCAACAGCAAGCCCGAACTCACGCTGCCGAACCACGTTGCCGGTGCACCGGACACGCTGTTGTTGCCGGCGTCGCTGCAGGCGCGCGTCGCCGCCAACACTCCCACCAGGCAGCACGGACGCGATTTCGGCTGGGCGCAGGAACGCCTGCGCGTGCTCAGCGCCGAAAGCAGTAGCACGGCGATCGCCGAGTACCAGAAATTGCGCAACGGAAATCCGGATGGCTACGGCGACGCGCAGCGCTATGGACTCGCGCTCGCGCTGACCCAGCATGGCGACGCAGGCGAAGCATTGACCTCGTTGCAAGGTTTGTCCGAGCGCCACCCGGATGCGTACTGGATCGACCTGGCGATCGCCTACGCGCAGTTCGCGAGCGGCCGCCGACAAGCCGCGCAGGAAACCTACGAACGCGTCCTGCATCACCTGCCCGGCAATCGCGCGGTGATCCTGGGTTACGCCAAAACGCTGGGCGAGTTCGGTACCGCCGAAGCCGGCCGGCGCGCGCAGGTCGTGATGCGCCCGCTCGCCACCGAGGCTGAGAACGACCCCGAGTTCCAGCAGGCCTATGGACGCGCCTGCGAACTCGCCGGCGACATCGGCCGCGCCGGCGAATCCTACGCGGCCGCGGCTTTCCTCAACGGTCGCGCGGAAGACGCGCTCAACCAGCTCGAGGCGCTCAAGCGCCGCGACGACATCGACTATTACCAGCGCGCGCGGATCGACGCACTGATCGCGCAGATCACCCCGATCGTGCTGGAACTGCGCAAGCAGGGCGTCCATGCAGGGGATATCGATCGCAAGGAGCAGCAGCAACTGGCTCCGGTGCAGGCGCTGCACTGAGCGCAGCAGGCGGTCGCCGATCGCGCAAACGCCGCTCCAGCCCGGTAACATCAGGGTCACAAAACTGTTATCTACTTGCGCGGTCTAGCATCCGACCGAGGTTTCGCGTGAACAAACGTATCCTGATCGTCGAAGACGAGCCCGCCATCCGCGACATGGTCGCCTTCACCCTGCGCAAGGGCGACTTCGAACCGGTCCATGCCGGCGACGCGCGCGAAGCGCAGGCCGCGATCGCCGACCGCGTGCCCGACCTGATCCTGCTCGACTGGATGCTGCCAGGCACCAGCGGCATCGAGCTGGCCCGGCGCTGGCGCAAGGAAGACATGACCCGCGACGTGCC
>JANXZP010000231.1 GCA_025355485.1 Pseudomonadota bacterium | reverse complement strand
CGCACGATCGGTCGCACGATCTTCAGCAAGCCGGCCCGCGACGTCGAGGCGGTAAAGTCCGACGCGCGCCACCGGCTGACCGGCGCGATGTATTACGAGGACGGACAGGAGGTAGTCGATTACTTCGACCTGGACGAACGTGCGATCGGCGAGCGTCTTGCAAAAGCCTTCCCGGGCCTGACCACGAAGATCGTCGACCGCGACGAAACTGGCAGGAATTTCATCGTCACAGTGCAGGGCAGCGATCGACCGATTCAGATCTACCACTTCGACCTCGGATCCGCGACCGCATCGCTGGTGGAGGATTCCGCGCCCTGGCTGGCAGACAAACGCCTGGCTCCAGCACATGTCTTGCGTGCGAAGGGTAGCGACGGCTTGCCGATCGAGGCCTACCTGACATTGCCTTTGCACGCGAACGGAAAGTCGCCGCTGGTCGTGTATTCGCATGGCGGGCCGATCGGAGTGCGGGATACGCTGGAATTCGATCCAGCGGTGCAGTTGTTCGCATCACTTGGCTACGCGGTCCTGCAGGTGAATTTCCGCGGATCGGAAGGTTATGGGCGCGCATTCCGCGAAGCCGGCCAACACCACTACGGCAGCCTGATCGAGGACGACATCGATGCGGCGACACGCGTCGCCCTGGCACAGTTCCCGCTGGATCCGGATCGGATGTGCGTGGTTGGTGCGAGCTACGGCGGGTATTCGGCGCTGGTTTCGGCGATCCGATGGCCGCAGCGGTTCCGTTGCGCGGTGTCCATCTCCGGCGTGAGCGACCTGTTTTTGTTCTTCACCGCAAGCGATGCAGGGTGGACCGCGACCGGACGCAAAGGGCTCGAGAAGGCCATCGGCAATCCGATGACGGACGCCGAATCGATGCGGACCTACGCTCCCTTGTACCGCTACAAGGAGCTCACGCTGCCAGTGATGCTCGCGCATGGTACCGAGGACGAACGCGTCGACTTCGAACACAGCCGGCGGTTGGTGCGCATGCTCAACTTGGCCGGGCGCCCGCCGACGATGATGGCGTTCGCCTTTGAGGGACATGGCGGCTTCAAGTCGAAGGACGAACGCGTGTTGTGGACCGGCGTCGCGGGCTTTCTGCGCGCGCACCTGGACGAACATCCGCCGGTGCAATCCAGCCCGGATGCGCCATTGAAGTCCGCGACCGCTATACCCGCATCGTCAGAGCCAATGACCACTCAGCGCTCGGCATCGCAACCCGCGAAACCGCAAGTCGAAATGCCGAAGCAGGCGACGCCGGAGTCCGAGAAATCCAAACCTGCGGCGCCAACCACCGCGATGCCACAGCCTGCCCCGATACATTGACCGAGATAGCTTGCAGGAACTTCGCAAGGATGCGATGCATCGCTGCTTAAGCCGCTAGTGCGGGGTGTTCCTGGCTACTGTGACGGCTCAGGCGTCTGCGTGATTCTCGTTCCAGCGCGTCGTGCCGACCACAACCGTCTGTGTGCGTCCGCCGACCCACACCGCATCGCCTTCGATGCGGATGCGGATGCGCGCGTCGCGGCCCATTTCGCGGCCCTGGCTGACGCGGTAGCCGCGCGCGAGCGGGCCGTCCGGCTCCTGCCACGCGACGTAAGCCGCGATCAGGCCGTTCGCCGCGCCCGATGCGGGATCCTCGACGATGCCGACGCCGGCCGGAAACGCGCGCACGACGAGTTCGTACTTTGGATTCGTGCAGCGTGCGAAAGCGCACAAGCCGAGGCTGTCGGTCGCTTTCGCGAGCGCGGCGATCGCGGCGTGGTCGGGATGCCACGCGCGCAATCCGGACTCGCTCGCGAATTCCGCCATCCACCAACGGCGACCGCCTTCCACGAACGCTGGTGGCAACGCGCCGAGCGCAAGTCCGCCGAGCACATCGCGCAGCAAGGGTTCGTCGATGCCGGTATGCAGCACGCGCGCGGGCGGCGCCTGCACGAACAGGCGACGCAACGCACCTTCGCCTTCGACCCGTATCGGCAGCAACCCTGCGCCGCATTCCTGCACCAGCAGGCCGTCACGCGCCTGCACGCCACCGAAGTCGAGCGCCGCGTGCGCACTGCCGATGCTTGGATGGCCGGCGAAGGGAATCTCGCGGGACGGGGTGAAGATGCGCAAACGATAGCTGGCTTTCGGCGACGTCGGTGGCAACACGAAGGTGGTTTCGACAAGGTTTGTCCACCCCGCGAAGCCCTGCATCGCGGCGTCGCTCCAATCGTGCGCATCGAGCACGACGCCGAGCGGATTGCCGCCGCCGATCGCATCGGCGAACACATCGAGTTGCAGGTAGCGGGCTTCGGTCATGCGTGGGTGGCCTCACAGGGAGCGGCTAGGTTGCCAGAAACCGCAGGCGACGGGGACACTGTACGATCATCTGATCATCAGCAAGGATCCTTTGCATGATCACCGTCCATCACCTCGAAAACTCGCGCTCGCAGCGCGTGCTGTGGCTGCTCGAAGAGCTCGGCCTGGCGTACGAGATCGTGAGCTACAAACGCGATCCGCAGAGCCTGTTGGCGCCACCGTCGCTGCGCGCGGTGCATCCATTGGGCAAGTCGCCGGTGATCGTCGACGGTGGCACGACGGTGGCCGAATCGGGCGCAATTATTGAGTACCTTGTCGACAAGTACGGGCAGGGCAGCGGACTCAAGCCGGCAGACGGCTCACCTGAAAAACTGCGCTACACCTACTGGCTTCACTATGCAGAAGGTTCGGCGATGCCGCCGCTGTTGCTGGGCTTGGTGTTCGCGCGCTTGCCGAAAGTACCGATGCCGTTCTTCATCAAGCCGATCGTGCGCGGCATCGCGGACAAGGTCCGCAGCGGTTACGTCGCGCCGCAGATCGCGCTGCATCTGAATTACATGGACAGCGAACTCGGCAGATCGAGGTGGTTCGCTGGCGATGCGTTCAGTGCTGCGGATATCCAGATGAGCTATCCGATCGAAGCCGCTTCGTTGCGCGGCGGATTGGGCGCGCGTCGCGCGAAACTCGTCGGATGGCTGCAGCGCGTCCACGCGCGGCCTGCGTATCAGCGCGCACTGGCGAAGGGCGGTCCGTTCGAGAGCATGGATTAAAGCACTGCATGGACGGCTCGTACTCGACCCTCGTCATCATCGCGATCACCTGCCTGGCGTCATTCATCGCGTTCGGCAATCGCAAGCTCATGGACGCGATGATCTTCTGGCCGCCGGCGGTGACGCGCGGCCACGACTACTCGCGTTTTCTGACCTACGGATTCGTGCATGCCGACGGTCGGCATCTGTTGTTCAACATGGTCACGCTGTTTTTCTTCGGCCGTGCGATGGAAGGATTCATCAACGCACACATTGGCGCGTACGGCTTTGCGTTTTTCTATGTGCTGGGATTGATCGTCTCGATCATGCCGACCTACCTACGCCATCGCGACGATGAAAATTACCGCAGCCTCGGCGCATCCGGCGCGGTGTCGGCGGTGCTGTTCGCTTTCATCCTGCTGCGGCCGTGGTCGACGATCATCATCATCGCGTTTCCGCTGCCGGCAATCGTGTATGCGGTGCTGTATCTGGGCTACACGATCTGGATGGATCGCAGGAACGCCGATCGCATTAATCACAGCGCGCATTTGTGGGGTGCGGCGTACGGCGTCGTGTTCCTGATCGTGATGGATCCGCGCGTGATCGGCGTGTTCCTCGACGAGCTGTCACATCCGCGATTCGGGATGTAATCGCGGTCGCATCGGGGCGGCATGCGATAATCACGCATGACTGATTTCCCAACATTGCCACTGCAGCCCGCATTGCTGCAGGCGCTCGAGATCCTTGACTACGTTCGGATGACGCCGGTGCAGGCTGCGTCGTTGCCACCGATCCTGGACGGAAAGGATGTGATCGCGCAGGCGCGCACCGGCAGCGGCAAGACCGCGGCATTCGCGCTGGGCCTGTTGTCGCGGCTGGATGCGAACGCGATCGCCGTGCAGTCGCTGGTGCTGTGCCCGACCCGCGAACTGGCCGACCAGGTCAGCAAGGAAATTCGCCGGCTCGCGCGCTGCATTCCGAACGTCAAGGTGTCCACCCTATGCGGCGGCATTCCGCTCGGCGCGCACATCGCATCGCTCGCGCATCCGCCGCACATCGTGGTCGGAACGCCGGGCCGCATCGAGGACTTGCTGGCGAAGAAAGCCCTCGTGCTCGACGCGTTGAAGGTGCTGGTGCTCGACGAAGCCGACCGCATGCTCGACATGGGCTTCGAGGAAGCGATCGCGGCGATCGTCAAATGCGTCCCGAAGAAACGCCAGACGTTGCTGTTCTCGGCGACCTGGCCGGAACCGATCCGCGCGATCAGCAGCCGCGTGCAAAGCGATCCGGTAGCGGTGACGGTGGATACCGCGCACGCCGACACCGCCATCGAGCAGATTTATTTCGAGGCCGAACCGGCGCGCAAGACCGATGCGCTCGCGGTGTTGCTGGCGACGTACAAACCCGAATCCGCACTGGTGTTCTGCAATACGAAACGCGATGTTGATATGGTTGCCGAACAGCTCGCGCAATTGGGCTATGTCGCACTGGCCCTGCACGGCGACATGGAGCAACGCGATCGCGACGAGGTGCTGCTGCGTTTCGCCAATCGCAGTTGCAGTGTCCTGGTCGCGACCGATGTCGCCGCGCGCGGGCTGGACATCAAGGAATTGCCGGCGGTCATCAGCTACGAGTTGCCGACCGATGCCGACGCGCACGTGCACCGGATCGGACGTACAGGCCGCGCCGGCAGCAGCGGGCTTGCGCTGAGCCTGGTCGCGTCGCGCGAAACCAACCGTGTCGCGATGATCGACGCCGCTTTCAGCACGTCCGCGCGCTGGGGCAGGCTGGATTTGTCGCAGCGCATGCCGAAGCCACCGCCGCCAGCGATGGTCACGCTCGCGATCGACGGCGGTCGCCAGGACAAGTTGCGGCCCGGCGATGTGGTTGGCGCGCTGACCGGCGAAGCGGGATTGCACAAGGATGCGATCGGCAAGATCGACACCTACACCACGCGCAGCTACGTCGCCGTGCAGCGCGACCAGGCCGCGCGCGCGCTGGAGCGGTTGCGCGCCGGCAAGATCAAGGGCCGCAGTTTTCGGGTGCGGCGCATCGATTGACGCGTTGATTGGCGCACGTGCACGCGTAGCTCTTCATAATGCGGTGCGTTTACGATACCGGTAACGATTGCATCGCTGGCCCATTACGGAGATCGACCGATGACCATGCATCTTCTGCACGCCGCACTTCTGGGTATCCTGCTTTCGAGTTCGACCGCGATCGCCGGCGACGCTGCTCCGACAGCACCGTCCGACGCTGTACTCCGACGCTTCGCGCTCGGTGGCACCGGCGGCTGGGACGACTTGAGCGTGGACGCCGCGCAACATCGGTTGTACCTCAGTCGCAGCGATCGCGTCATGGTGGTGGACACGCTCAGTGGCAAGGCCGTCGGCGAACTGCCGAACACCAGCGGCGTGCACGGCATAGCACTCGTGCCCGCGCTCCACGTCGGATTCTCCAGCAACGGCAAGGCCGACACGGTCACGGCATTCGACCTGGTAACGCTGAAACCGCTCGGCGATATCAAGGTCACCGGCAGCAATCCCGATGCGATCCTCTACGATCAGGCGACGCAGCGCGTCATCGTCTTCAACGGCCGCAGCACGAACGCGACCGTGATCGACCCGGCGACGCGTAGCGTTGTCGGCACCATCGCGCTCGACGGCAGGCCGGAATTCGCGCGCGCCGACGGCAAGGGCCGCGTGTTCGTAAACATCGAGGACAAGGGCGAGGTGTCAGTGAAGTCTTCTGCTTTCGTTTAGGTCCAAAATAACCAATAAATCGGCTGAAATAAAACTTAAATAGTCACGTTCTTTATCGTATTCTTTGATATCCGCGGCACCATACAGAAATTGATAGTTGGTTGGAATAGGATCGGTTAGTATGATTTCAGCGGTTTTGCCGAGGGACCTAGCGAAATGGTAAAAAGCTAAGCACGAACCGATAGCATCGCCATCGGGATTTCTATGCGAAGTGATGATAATTTTCTTAGATTTTTTAAATAATCGTACAGCAGGTAAAAAGATTTTCGAATTTTCTTGC